>DATMXY010000098.1:0-5155 GCA_035561275.1 Anaerovoracaceae bacterium
CATGAAATATCGATAGCAGGTATGCGTATTCAGGCGAATTGATGATATCCAGATGACTTTGCCCGAACATTCCGTTTTTCGGAGTCATGGCTGCGCTTCCCCCCTCGATCTTCGTGATTGAGGTTAATCCAAAAATTCTCATTTGTAACCGGGAATTTGCTGTCGTCTATGGCGCTCAATAGCGGCGGTAACGTCTTAAATTTAATTATTAAATAACTTGCATTCATAGCTGATGGGGAATTTGCTTTCCCCTTCGATGATATCCAGGATGGCGGAAACGTCGCCGCCTCTGAAATCGGGGATTTTAACCTCGCTCAGGAGACTGCCCCACAGGGAATTGTCCTTGTAGATCACATCGACAACGTCGCAGTCCCAGAGGTCGTATTCCTCTCTCATATCGTCCAGGGCGTCATTAAAGGTTCCGATGGAATCGATCAGCCCATTTTCATACGCTTGCTTCGCTGTGTAGACCCTGCCGTCGGCAATCGCTTTGACGTCATCCAGGCCGATGCCCCGCTCTTCGGCTACGATACCGGTAAACTGATCATAAGCTTCATCCACAAGGGCCTGGAAGATCGCCTGCTGCTCCGCCGTCAACGGTTCCACAATGCTGCCCATGGCTTTGTTGGCGCCGGCTGTGATCGTTACGGTTTTGACGCCGTATTTTTCCAGCAGCGCCGAAATGTCATAGATGGTGCCGATGGTAACGCCGATGGATCCGGTCCATGTATTTCTGTTGGCGATGATTTTGTCGGCTGCCGTAGAAATATAGTAGCCTCCGGATGCTGCAATGGAACCCATCACCGCATAGACCGGCCGATCTGTCGCCTCCTCATAATCCTTAAGCTTCAGATAGAGTTCGTCACTTTCATAGACACCGCCTCCCGGCGAGTCCACGAATAAAATCAGCCCCTTATTATCGGGATCCGCTGTGAGCTCATCAATTTTATCCAGGGTCCAGCTGTGCTGATATCCGACAGGCAGGCCAAAGGTATCCGTCTGTCCTTCAATAATGGTTCCCTGCACGTATAGCGTCGCAATATAAGGCCCACTCGCCGAAATATCCCCGTCCTTCCCAAAGATCGACCCTTTTATGCTGTTTCCGAGTATGGCCAGTATGATTACGGCCGCCAGGACGCACCCGAAGACGATGAGGCTTTTCCTCAGCCGGCTCCTGTTATTTTTCTTTTCTCCACCCAATTCTTCTACATTGTATTCTCTGATCTCTGCCATTCCAAATCCCCTTTCAATTGTCCGGTAAATCGGCTGATCCGATTGGAACCGCGTTACGCGTCATGCCGTTCCCATCGCTTTCTGTTTAATATTTTCCGCTATTTTATATGATCTGTCAATATTACAAAATAATTGCATATAAATTTTACCGTTGACAGTGTATTATGCCATATAGTACACTGAGTACAGAATAGAATTTATAGAAACGGCAAGGCTAATGTTATCATTTAATAGCGCAGTACCGCCGGTGTTCCGGGAGAATACCCCGGCAGGCGCCAATATCATGAAAAGGAGGGTGGCCGTTGTGTTTCAGCTCGATCTGAAAAGCAGAAAATCAATCTATGAGCAAATTGTCGACAACGTCAAAGAGCTCATTATCACGGGACTGCTGAAAGCGGAAGATAAAATTCCTTCTGTCCGTGAACTGTCCAAAACCCTCACCGTGAATCCGAATACCATACAAAAAGCGTATCGTGAACTCGAGTACCAGGGATATCTCTATACGGTTTCCGGCCTGGGTACCTTTGTGTCCTCCCCTGCCGGGCAGCCCGCCGATGAAAAAATAATCGGCGAAGTGAAGGCGCGTCTGAGGGAAAATATCAAGGAACTGCTCTTTATTGGCTGTTCTCTGGACAGAACCAAAAAATTATTGGATGAATTGCTGGAGGAAAGGAGTGATTGGAATGATAAAGGTAACTAATCTGGATAAATCCTTTGACGGCTTTGCGGCCCTTTCCGATTTAAACCTGAATGTTAAGAAAGGTTCCATTTATGGGCTGGTCGGCACCAACGGCGCCGGAAAGACCACACTGATCAAGCATGTGACGGGGATCCTGAAGCCGGATCAGGGGGAGATCCTGATCGAAGGCAGTCCCGTCTATGAAAATATCCCCATCAAGGAAAGGATGGGCTATATTCCCGACGACCTTTATTTCTTCTCGACTTATAACCTGAAGGAATCGGCGAAGTTCTACCGTTCCGTCTACCCAAACTGGAACCAAAACCGTTACGGTCATATGGTGAAACAGTTTGAACTGAACGAAAAGCGCAAGCTCTCCAAATTTTCCAAGGGAATGCAGAAGCAGGCCGCTTTCATACTGACCATGTCTTCCATGCCTGACTACCTGATCCTTGACGAGCCCATCGACGGCCTGGATCCCATCATCCGCAAGCTGGTCTGGAAATACATCGTGGAGGATGTGGCGGAACGGGAGATGACCGTCCTGGTTTCCTCCCACAACCTGCGCGAGCTGGAAGGCATTTGTGATTCCATCGGCATCCTTTCGAAAGGAAAGATGATGATCGAAAGGGACCTGGATGAGTTGAAATCCGACATTCATAAGATCCAGGTCGCCTTTAAGAATCCCGCCCCGGATCCCTATCAGGGCCTGAACGTGCTCCATAAGGAATCCAGAGGGACCGTCGACCTGCTCATCATCAGGAACAGGAAAGACATGGTGGAAAACACCATCAACCAGAGCCATCCTGTCATCTTCGACATGCTGCCTCTGTCCCTCGAGGAAATATTCATCTACGAACTGGGAGGTGGAGATAATGAAATCGAAAGCATCATATTTTAGCATGTCAAAGCCGCTGATCATTGAGAACATGCGCCGGTTCTGGGCGATCCCCGCGCTGGCCTTCCTGGTCTACTTCCTGTCGGGGGTATTCCCGATCCTGATGTCCTACAGCCACCTGAACGATCTGTCGAGCTACATCCGGATGTCGCTGATCAACCAGCAGCCCTTTTATATGTTTGCCCACCTGATGTTCCCCATCATAGCCGCAGTGGTCATTTTCAGGTATCTCCAGGGAGTGAGCTCCGTTTCGGTGATGCATTCCATGCCCTTTACCCGTGCGAAACTCTATAACAGCGGATTTCTGTCCGGGCTGATCCTGATCGCGGCGCCGATCCTGGCAAACGGGCTCATCCTGCTTGCCGTCAGCAAGCCGGTTTACAGACAGTACGGCACGGAAACAGGACTGATGACGGAAACCGTCGATCTGTTCTCCAGAACGGGCATCCTCAATTGGATCTGGGTTTCCCTGCTTATCGCTTTTGTTGTCTACGCGGTGGCGGTCTTTGCCGGCATGGTGACGGGAAATGGGCTGATGCATTTCGCCACGGCGATCTGGTTCAATTTCCTGATCCCAGCGCTGTACGGCGTTTTTATCGTCTATTTCTCCCGTTACCTGTACGGGTTTGACACCACCGGGAACTGGGCGGAATACGGCATGCGGATCTCGCCGTTCCTGAACGTCCTTCAAAGCGAAGGCGTCTTCGGCGTCGGCATTACGATTTATTATGTCGCCAGTTTCTTTATCCTGTGCGGTATCACAAGTTTTCTCTACCAGAAACGGAAGCTGGAGCGCGCGGCGGACTCCCTGGTCTTCGGATTCATGGAACCCATCATCTGCTATCTCATCGCATTCCTCGGCATGACCCTGCTCGGCTTTTACTTTGAGGTCCTGGGCGAATCCGAACTGTATTTTTACGGAGGACTCGCCGCAGGCACGGTGATCTTCTTCATCATCGGCCAGATGATCGTCAAGAAAACGCCGAGGATCTACAATTTGCAAAGCCTGAAAAGCGCGGGGATCTACGCGCTCATCGCCATCCTGTTCCTGCTGGGCCTGAACTTCGACGTCACCGGATTTGAAAGGCGCGTGCCGTCGCCGGGCAAGATCAGCAGCTTTACGCTCAGCGAGGACTTTGTAATAGGCGGTAAATTTGGCGCGTATACCTGGAACGACGATACTCTTTATAAAAATTCCGGCGATGAGGACGGTTTTCGCCTGAAGGATCCCGGCAACAAGGAAGCCGTTACCGCGCTGCATCAAACCTTCATTGATAATAAAGCGAGATTTGAAAACCCGGGAAACATCATGCAAACCGGCGTATACCTGAGATACAACCCGGACTCCGCCGTCTCCATGACCAGGCATTATCAGATCGATTACGACTTTTTCAAAAACAGCAAGGAATTCAAACAGATCTATGAATCAAAGGAATTCAAGGATTATTTCACACCGCTCAATCTGGATTATACCGGCCTGACCATAATCAATGTCAGCAGCGAAGTCCCCTTCCGGGAGATTGTTGAAATCAAAAACCAGGCGGATATGCTGGAATTCCTGGAATGCCTTGATCGGGACTTCAAAGCCCAGACCTTCGAGGACATCGTCGGCCTGAAGCATCCCTATGCGACGGTCAGCATCAGTTTCAAATATAAAAACGAGAATTCCGATACGCCGGAAAGGCTCCTTGACAATTCCGCAACCTATCGGATCACTGAAAATTATGCGAATACGATCCAATGGCTGGAGAACCGCGGCTACGGCGGCCGGTTCCTGCAGACCCCCGACGACATCGAGTCCATAGAGCTGTACCATTACGTGCAGTCGGAAGATATTGGCGCCATGCCCGGCGCATATGTTACCGAAAACAGAGCCATGCCGTCCGGGAAGGCCACAGTAAACGGCCAGGAGTTGGAAGGCCTGACGGTCACGGACCCGGTTAAGATCCAGGAACTGCTGGATACCTATGAGACACAAAACATCAACTATCAGGATTACTATTACGGCATCGTCTTCTATAAGGGAAGCGGAGATCTGCCGTCAGATAAGTATTATCTGGATCGCTACGGCTATGTTCCGGAGCTGGCAGAAAAATATGCGCTGGAGTCTTCCGTGGCCACCACGCAGATCTACTTCAATGAAGGAAATGTCCCGGACTATGTCCTGGAGTATTTCAAAAACAAAGAAAAGCAGTAAGCCGCGCCTTCAAAAGCGGAGAGCGGACGACATCAACAAGGGGTTAAATATAATGCAGCCGAACGGCCGTACCGGAAAGTGTGCGGCCGTTTATCTTTTCTTTCCCCTGCGAAACCGAACCGCAAACTTTTTTTCCTGAACTTCATAT
>DATMXY010000099.1:0-20029 GCA_035561275.1 Anaerovoracaceae bacterium
CCCCAGCTTTAGCTGGTTGGAATTCTTCCGTTCAAATCCCTTCCCCCTTGAATAACAAAAATTATGACAGGCATAAAAAAAAGACAGGTGCTATACCTGTCATAATTTTCGTGGTTGCGGGGAGAGGATTTGAACCTCTGACCTTTGGGTTATGAGCCCAACGAGCTACCAGCTGCTCCACCCCGCGGTATCAATAGCAGCGATCGCTACTCTCTATCGTGCGGTTCGATTTCTTGGTGCCGGAGACCGGGGTCGAACCGGTACGATCGGTAAAGATCGCAGGATTTTAAGTCCTGTGCGTCTGCCAATTCCGCCACTCCGGCAAAGATGGCTCCAAGGGTGGGGCTCGAACCCACAGCCTATCGGTTAACAGCCGAGTGCTCCACCATTGAGCTACCTTGGAATGCCGCGTCGCCATTACTGACGGCAAGAATTATTATACCCCAAGCCGAACAGTAATGTCAACAACTATTATGGCCGATTCAAGATTTATTAATTCACCTGTTCCGAGCCCACGCGGAATGCTTTGATATTGATCTCTTCAAAGTCTTTTTTTACATTGGACCGGATGACTTCCTCCCAGTCGATTCCCGGAATGTCCATGGCCTTCACGAGGGCGCCGAGAAGCACGATATTCATGGTCCTGGAGTTGCCCAGTCCGGCGGCGATTTCACCCGCTTTGAAAACCGACACCTTTGCTTTATGTATCAGCTCATCCAGGATCCCCTCGGGATACTTGGCGACGCCCTGCTGAATCGGCGCGGACGGAATCTCAAAATCATTGATGACCATCTTTCCGTCCTTTTTCAGGTATTCGATCCAGCGCAGCGCTTCCATCTTTTCAAAGGCCACAATGACGTCGGCTTCTCCTTTTCCCACAATGGGGGAATACACCTTTTTGCCGAAGCGGATCTGGGTGCTTACGTTCCCGCCTCTCTGGGACATGCCGTGGATCTCCGACATCTTCACATCATAACCGGCCTGGGCAAGCCCTTCCGACAGGATTTTGCTCGCCAGGATCGTTCCCTGTCCTCCAACGCCCACAAGGAGGATATTTTTCACTTCGCTCGTTTTTATATCGCTCATTGTTATTTCACCTCCTGAATCGCGTCAAAGGCACAGACCTGCCTGCAGACGGAACATCCGGTACAGGAATCCTGGTTGATCGTGATCTGGTCTCCCGCGGAAATCGCCGGGCAGCCTGTCTTCACACAGGCCTTGCACTTCCTGCATTTTTCCTGATCGACTTTACACCGTTTCGGGCTGAGGTCGAAATCCGCCTTGTCTTTATCGCTGAACCGTTTCAGGATACAGGGCCATTTCGCGATGATGACCGTCGCCTCGTCCTTGGCCAAAGCCTCTGTCAAAACGTCTTCCGTTTCCTTCAGGCGGAGTGGATTGACGGTATATATATTTTCTTCCTTCAGACCGATGGCTTTGCAGAGCATCGGAATGTCGACTTCGGGAGCCGGTTCGCCCATCAGGGTAAAGCCGGTTCCGGGATTCTGCTGGTGGCCGGTCATGCCTGTGATGCGGTTGTCAAGGATCACAGTAACGCTGTTCCCCTTGTTATAAGCGACATCCATCAGGCTATTGACGCCGGTATGGAAGAAAGTCGAATCGCCGATGACGGAAACGACTTTCAGATTGGAGCCGTTCTTCTTCAGAGCCATAGCCGCCCCGTGGCCGGAACTGATGCTCGCCCCCATGCAGATGCAGGTGTCCATGGCGGACAGCGGCACCGCGGAGCCAAGGGTATAGCAGCCGATATCTCCGGTGATCACGATGTCCTTCTTCTTTCTCAGCGAATAGAAGAAACCTCTGTGGGGACATCCTGCGCAGAGTGAAGGCGGCCTTACCACGGCCTCTTTCTCCGACTTCAGGGTTTCGGCGGAAGTGCCGAAAACAGCCTTCCGAACAATATCGGTATTCAGTTCGTCCATTTCGGGAATGACCGCTTTGCCGATGCACGGGATCCCTGCCATCTTTAGATGGTTTTCCATGTACGGGTCCATTTCCTCGATCACATAGAGCTTTTCCACCTTTGAGGCGAATTCCTTTACCGTTTCCATGGGCATCGGAAAAGTCATGCCGAGCTTCAGATAAGACGCGTCTTCCCCGAAGACTTCCCTCGCATATTGATAAGCAACGCCGGCGCTGATGACGCCGACCTTTGTGCCGTTGTATTCCGCCCTATTGATTTCGGTGATATTGGAATACTCCTCCATGGCCTTCAGGCGGTCGATGAGCTTCCTTCTCAGCACCTTGCCGTTGGCGGGAGTCGCAACATATTTCGCAATTTTCTTTTCGTAGGGGACCAGGGGCTTTGAGACGCGGTCCGCAAGCTCTACCAGGCTCTTGCTGTGGCACACCCTGGTGGTCACGCGCAGCATCACCGGAGTGTCAAACCGCTCGCTGAGCTCCAGGCCGAGTTTCATAAAGTCCTTGGCTTCCTGGCTGTCGGAGGGCTCCAGCATCAGAACCCGGGCAGCCGTCGCGTAATTACGGTTATCCTGCTCGTTCTGAGAACTGTGCATGCCCGGGTCGTCCGCCGATATCAGCACGCAGCCGCCGGTGACGCCCGTATAAGCGAAGGTGAACAGCGGATCCGCGGCCACGTTAACGCCCACATGCTTCATGGCGGCCATAGAGCGGGCGCCGGCAATGGACGCCCCGACGGCGGCCTCCAGCGCGACCTTTTCGTTGGGCGCCCACTCGCAATAGACGTCCTCTTTATAATTCACCAGATTTTCAAGAATTTCCGTACTCGGTGTGCCCGGATAGGCCGAAGCGAAAGTCACTCCCGCTTCCCAGGCGCCGCGGGCCGCGGCTTCATTCCCTGTCATCAGTTCTTTCATGTCATTGTTCTCCCTTTTAAAGTTTTCCTTGCTACGGATCAGCTCTGTTTTTCTATATGACTGCCGACCGGATCAGCCCTGTTCCTCCTTATGTCCGCCGGACCGGATCAGCTCCGCTTTCTTCCGATACTTGGTTTCGTTCTCTTTATCTTTTGACTCCGCATAGATCTCCGCCAGCTCTTCCATGGATTCCACATGGGAGGCGTTGATCCCAAGCACCCGCTTGAAGCTGGCTACTGCGTCCTTTCTGTTCCCTGTCTTCACGTATGCGACGCCGAGATAGTAGGACATTGGCCACCAGTCTTTAAACTTCGTTTTTAAATAAGGCTCCAGAATATTGATGCCAAGCTCGTATCTGCCGGAGAGCACCGCATTGCACCCTTCTTCGATTCTTACCGGCTCCTCGATCTGCTGCAGCCTGTTCTTGATCTCTCTGCTTTCCTTGAAATTGGCGGTTATCTTTACAAACCGTTCCCAGGCCAGCTTCGCCTTGACATACAGCCCCATGTTCAAGTAGCAGTAACCCAGATAATAATAGGACAGGGCATGCCTCGGATGGAGCATGGTGATCAGCTCGAAGAATTCAATGCATTCGGCTTTGAAGCGCCCCACGTATTCCTCGCTTTCGCCGGCCAGGTAAAGCTCCCTGCAGGCTCTGGCATAACTGTACATGGCATGGAGGTTGTCGGGATCGATGCAAAGAGCCGCCCGGAAATAGATGGCTGCGGTGTAATAATCCTCTTTCTCCGCAATATCTCTTCCCTTTTTAACCACCGTAGTTACGATCCTGTTTCCGGAATGCCGCCTCATGAACTCCAGATACCGCTCCATATACTGGAACTTCGGATCGACGCCCATGATCCAGGCGATATTCATCGTCAGGATTTTCATCTCGACCCCTTCGCCGCTGCGAAAGCCGGCCAGATCCTCTTTTCTCAGAGGAATCGGCACTCCCTTCAGATAATCCAATCCCGCCCTTTTGATAAAGGCGTCACTCAATTCGTCAAAGACAAAATCTTTGGCGTATTTCTTAAAATATTGCCCTACTCTGTCCGGACGAAGCCTGATGTCATAGTCCTCCGGCTTGGGCTGAGGCAATTCAGCACTGCCGGTCTTTTTCGCGGGCAGTTCAGCGCCGGCCTCCCTTTTCTTCGGTAATTGCAGCATCATTCACCTACAGGATCCATCCGCCTACAGGATATCCCATCCCTTTCTCTCAAATTTTTTAACTGACTCCGGATTCAAGGCATCCTTCATGTCCAGCATGAGAAGTTCCCTGATTTTATCTTTAATGTCCGGTATAAATCTTTCTTTCCAGCCCGCGTACAGGAAAAAGATCCTGTACAGGTCCTCTTTTTTATTTGATTTATGTTGAAATCCTTTCAGATAGAAATAGTCGGCCAGTTCCTCGTAAAAGTCGAAAGGCGTCTCCGCCAGCGCGACGGCAAAATCCAGGGTCCGCCGAAATCCACCCCTGTTATAGTACAGTTCAAGGGCGTTTTCAATCTTCTTCAGCCGAACCAACATCAAAGCGGACATGTATTTGCTGGAAATGATCTCATAGGGCGTCTGGCTACGATAGACATATCCGTGCTCCTCCGCCTGCTCCCGGATGGGCGCCCCCTTGATCAGCTTAAGAAACCCAAGCTGGAGGTAATGCGGCATCAGCGCGTATACGTCGTTGAAGGATTTCCGGAAAGAGGGGTAATCCTCGTGGGGAAGCCCCGCGATCAGGTCCAGATGGATATGAATGTTGCCCATTTCAACCAGCTGCTTCACTTTTTCCGAAAGCTTCGCAAAGTCGGATTTCCGGTTACAGGCCCGCAGGGCGCTTTCGTTGGTGGACTGTACGCCGATTTCAAACTGGAATAGCCCCGGCCGCGCCGTACTGAGGAGCCGCAGCAGTTCTTCATCAATCAGATCGCCGCAGAGCTCAAAATGAAAGTTCGTTTCCCCATTGTCTCCGGTGATAAGGTATTTTATAATCTCGTAACATCTTTTTTGGTCCCAGTTGAAGGTCCTGTCGATAAACTTCACCTGTTTGACCCGTTTATAAATAAAGTAGCCAAGGTCCGACCTGACCCGGTCCAGGGAAAGGGCTCTCACCCTGCGCTCTATGGAGGACAGGCAGTAGCTGCACTGGAACGGGCAGCCTCGGGAGGACTCGTAATACATGATCTTGTCCTCTTCGCACACCAGGCTAAGGTATGGGAAAGGGACCGATTCGAACTGCAGCGGCGGCGCCTGCGGGTTCACATAGATCTTGCCGTCCAGCCGGTAGGTCAGCCCCGGTATCTTCTCATATTCCCGCACATCGGAGAGCAGCATTTCCATCAGCTCGGAAAACGGAGCTTCCCCTTCTCCTGAAATGACGAAATCGATGAATTTATGCCTGCTCATGAACGGGATCACATCGTAGCTGACTTCCGGCCCCCCCATAAGGAACTTGATATCCGGCCTCGCCTTCTTCAGGTTTTCCGCCAGATAAAGGGTCTTGTCCGCGTTCCAGATATAGCAGGAAAAACAGACGATGTCGTAGCCTCTCCGCAATATCTCCGTAAAGATATAATCCTCTTCATTATTTATGGTGAATTCCAGGATATCGATGGAGTTCCTGCTCTTTTCCGCGCTGGAGTAAAGATACTTCAATGCCAGGTTGGAATGCACATATTTGGAATTGAGTGTTGTAAGCAAAATCCTCATATCTATTCACCGGGATGCTTGTTAAATTGGCCCACAGCGACGTTGCCCGCCCGGCTTCGGTGCTCGCGTACGGGAAATACGCTCCGCTCTCACCCGGACGTGCGCCTTGCTATGAACAAATTTTCCTGCGCATCGAAAATCCAAATTAAACATTGAAACATTATAGCATTCGGAACATTTCGTCCTTCAGCATATCGGTGTTCTTCATCGCTCCCCGCAGCTGATTCAGCATCCTTTCCTTGTCCCGGGGCAGGTCGCCCTTCAGGGACAGATAGTTGGAAGCGTGGTTGCTGCGGAAGACGCAGGTTTTCGCCACGTTGGTATTTTCCAGGAGCAGTTCCGTCTCCTTCAGCACTTCCAACGGGGAAAGGAGCTGGAAGCGGCCTTCCCTGATGTCCTTGTGCAATTCTGCTCCCGGCTCTGTCATCAAAGTCAGCAGCCCTACATAGGATGGTTCCATTTCGCTGATCATGGTGCCGGTCTGGATGGCGTGATCCTCCCAGCCGACCTTTCCGGACAAGCCGGAAATAAAGGTCACAGAGGCCTGGATGCCGGACGCTTCGATCCGTTTCACCGATTCGATGATCTCCGCACGGGTGGCGCCCTTTCTGACATCCGCAAGGACCCTGTCGCTACCCGATTCGGCGCCTATGTAGATGATGCCGATTCCGTGGGCAAGCAGCTCTTTCAGCTCATCCTCCGTTTTCCTCAGAACATCCTGAGGCGATCCGTAAATGCCAACTCTCTCACATTCCGGGAAAAGTTGGCTGATATAGTCGAGGATCACCAGCAGATCCTTGTTCTGCAATACCAGCGCGTCCCCGTCGGCTAAAAATATCCGGTTCACCCTCCGGTAATGCTGTCTGGCCATATCGAGATCTTCCAGGACTTCCTTCACATTCCTGACCCGGAACCTCTTGTCTTTGAACATGCTGCAAAAGGTGCATTTATTATGGGCACACCCGATGGTCACCTGGATGATGAGGCTGTATGCCTCGCTGGGCGGCCTGTAAACGCTGCCTTCATATCTCATTTTCTACATCCTTTCCGGCGCTTCCATCCCCAGCAGCAGGAGGCCGTTGTGAATGGTCTGCTTCGCCGCGTAGACGAGGAGCAGTTTCGCTCTTTTTTCTTCCTCATCGTCAACGAGGATGTGCTCGTCGTGATAGAATTTATTGAAGCTTTGCGCGATATCCACAATATGCCTGGTTATGATGGAAGGTTCATACTTATCGCCGGCTTCCAGAACGATTTCCGGGAAACGGTAGATCAGCTTCGCCAGCTCATAGGCGCTGTCGCCTGTGATGTATCCCATATCCGCCTTTCCTGCAGCGGCAAGGGTCTGGGTCGTGCTGTCCCCACCGTTTCGCAGGACGCTTGACGCCCTGGCATGGGTATACTGCACATAGGGTCCGGTTTCCCCTTCAAAGTTGAGGACCTTATCCCAGGAAAACACATAATCCTTGATCCTGTTGTTGGAAAGTTCCTGGAAAATAACGGCGCCGATGCCCACCTGCCGTGCGGTGACGTCGATATTATCCGTATTGACGTTTTTCTCAAGTACGATCTGCCTGGTCTGGTTGACCGCCCTCGTCAGGACCTCTTCCAGGAAAACGACCCTGCCGTGCCTTGTGGACATGGTGCCCTCTTCCAGGCTCACCAGTCCGAAGGGAATGTGCACACAGTCCTTGGCCCAGTCAAGTCCCAACAGCTCGATGATCTTGATCCACTGCTGGAAATGGAGGTTCTGCTGAGAGGCCACGATATATAAATTTTTATAAAAGTCATAATGCTCTTTCCGATAAACCGCCGCCGCGATATCCCTGGTGATATAAAGGGAGGATCCGTCCTTCTTCGTGATGAGGGCCGGCGACATGCCGTATGCCTCCAGGTCGACGATCTGGGCTCCTTCCGATTCCTTCAAAAGGCCGGCGCCCTTCAGCATGCTCAGGATGCGGTCCATTTTGTCGGAATAGAAGCTCTCTCCCGCAAAGGAATCAAATTCAATGCCCAGCATCTTATAGACGCGGTTGAACTCCTTCAGGGATTCGTCACGAAACCACTGCCAGAGCCTGGTTTCTTCCGGCTCGCCGTTTTCCAGCTTTGTAAATACTTCCCTCGCCTCATTCTCCAGGGAAGGGTCCTTTTCGGATTCTTCATGGAATTTTACATAATAACCAAGCAGCGTTTTGATGGGCTCCCTCGTGACGTCCGCCTCGTTGCCCCATCTCCTGTAGGAGACGATCATCTTGCCGAACTGCGTCCCGTAATCTCCCAGATGGTTGATCCTGACCGTGTCATATCCGAGAAAATCATAGATTTTATGGATGGAATTCCCGATCACCGTGCTTCTGATGTGCCCGATATGGAATGGTTTCGCAATGTTCGGAGAGGAGAATTCCACGATGACCCTGCGGTTCTGCCCGATATCGCTGCTGCCGTAGCGTTCCTTTTCTTCCGCAACGCCGGAAACCAGCTCCATCATGAACGCCTTTCTGGAAAGGAACATGTTGACATAGGCGTTGACATGCTCCACCTTTTCAAAGAGCCCGTTCTCCTGAAGCTTCTCTGCAATTCCCTGGGCGATCATCGGCGGCGCCTTTCTCAGCACTTTAGCCAGCCTGAAGCAGGGAAAGGCGTAATCGCCCATTCTGCTGTCTGCCGGAATTTCGATCATATCCCTGATTTCTTCCGATGTAAGACCTTCAACTGCCCCTGCCAGAACGGTGGCAATCTTTTCTTTTATATTGATCATGAATCAATCCTCCAATAGATTTATAGTTCAATTTTATATATTTCTTCTTCCTGATGTTCGCTGAATACCGGAATGCCTTTCTTCTTCAGCATGGCGGTAAAGATGCCGTCTCCGTCCACCAGCACCCCTGAAAAGGTACCGTCGTAAATCCTTCCGCAGCCGCAGGACGGACTGTTGGCCTTCAGTATGGCCAGCTCGATCTTCTGTCCCAGCCCGGCGGCCTTTTTTTCAGCCTTTTCCATGGTTTTCTCCGCACCGTAAATCAGATTTTCCGTTATATCTTTTCCATTTTTATCGATAGCCCTGCCGTTTATGAATTCTGACGGCGGCCTGGGCGTCGGCAGCTGACCCAGCCCCTCCGGGCAGACCAGCATGCAGTCCTTGCCCTCCATAAAGTCTTTCACCCAGCGGCACTCGTTATTGCCGCCGTTATACTTGCAGTTAACTCCCGCCAGACACGCACTGATTAGATACATATTATATATCCTTTCAACCAACTAATCTACAGTAAAGTTATTCTATACCCCGGCTACCTAAGCTCAATAACCGTTACCCCATCCCCGCCCTCATTATAAGCGCCCTTCCGGAATCTGGAGACGTGTTTATGGCCTTTCAGCATCTGCTGAATGCCCTCTCGCAGGATGCCTTCCCCCCTGCCATGGATGATGGTCACCTCTTTGAGTCCGGCGATATAGGCGTCGTCCAGGTATTTGTCCACATCCATGACCGCATCGTCCAGCAGGCTGCCCCGGACGTTGATGCTCGGCGTTATGCTCTGCACCTTACTCCGGTAAAGGGAGCCGTACCGGGAGGTTTTGCTTTCTTTTTTCCCGGTCCCATCCTGGATCCTGCTGAGATTGTCGAGGTTCACATTGATCTTCAGCAGCCCCACCTGGACCATAAGCTCATTTTTATCATCCGGCAGCGTCAGGACATTGCCTTTCTGATCCAGACTCAAAACCTTGACCCTGTCGCCGATCTTCAGCTCGCCTGCGCTGACGGGATCCGGGTTTTCCGTGGCGGCAAGCCTTTCCTTATATCGATCGGAAGCGTCCCGGATCTTCCGTTTCGCCTCCTCGTATTTTCTGTTTCTGTCCCGGGGATCCTGATTTTTTTCAAGCTCCCGCAGCTCCTTCTGCACCTGGTCGGCAAATTCCTTTGCTTCCTTTATCATGTCCCGGGCTTCTTCCCTGGCTTTGCTGAGGATCTTCTCCTTTTGTTCTTCCAGCTTTGCCCTGTCCTTATCGAACTGCTCCTTCTGCTTCTTCATTTCCAGGTTCAGCAGGATCGCCTCGTCGCGCTCCTCTTCTGCGATCTTTTTGTCCTTCCCGATGGAGGTTATGACCTCTTCAAATTCAATATCGCCCTGTTCCAGCATGCCCTTCGCATGCTTGATAATGACGGGCTTCAAACCAAGCTTCTGGGATATCTCAAAGGCGTTGGACCTGCCCGGCGTTCCGATGGTAAGCCGGAAGGTGGGGCTCAGAGTCTCAATGTCGAATTCCATGGACGCGTTCTGGACGCTTTTTTTGGAAAGCGCATATTTCTTAAGCTCGGTATAATGGGTCGTCGCAATGGTCATCACGCCCTTGTCATGGAGGTGCTCCAGAATGGAGATCGCCAGGGCGGCGCCCTCCAGCGGGTCGGTTCCCGCTCCCAGTTCGTCCAGCAGCACCAGCGTGTCTTTGCCCGAATTCTCCACGATATTGACGATGTTGGTCATATGGGAAGAGAACGTACTCAGGCTCTGTTCAATGCTCTGCTCGTCCCCGATATCGGCGAAGACCTTCTGCAGCACCGGCATTTCCGTTGCGGAACCCGCCGGGACATGGAGCCCCGCTTGGGTCATCATTACAAAGAGGCCGACTGTTTTCAGCGTAACGGTTTTCCCGCCCGTATTGGGACCGGTGATCACCAGCGTGTTGTATCCCTTCCCGATAGCGATGCTGATTGGAACGACCTTATCCTTCGCGATGAGCGGATGCCTGCCGTCCTTGATGCGCAGGATCCCCTGCGTATTGATCTCCGGCTCCGTTCCTTTCATTTTTGCGGAAAGCTTTCCCTTGGCGAAAATGAAATCCAGCTTCACAAGAATGTCCTGATTGTTCAGCAGCTCATCCCGCACCGCCCCCACTTCGGCGGACAATTCGGCGAGGATCCGTTCGATCTCGATCTTTTCAGCCAACTCAATCTCCCTCAGCTCGTTGTTAAGGTTCACGATGGCCTGGGGCTCGATGAAGAGCGTCGCGCCCGTGGAGGACTGGTCATGGACGATGCCGGGAAATCTAGCTTTGTGCTCCTGCTTCACCGGCACCACATACCTGCCCTGCCGCATGGTCACGAGGGCGTCCTGCAGGATCGTCCTGTTGTCTGCGGAATTCAGGATCTGGTTCATTTTTGCTCGGATCGCCTCGTTCTGCCTGAGAATATTCCTGCGTATGCTCTTTAATTCCGGACTGGCGGCGTCTGCCATTTCATCTTCCGAGATAATGCAGCGGTCGATATTTTCCTCCAGACGCTTCTGGACGCTCAGTACTTCGGCAAGTCCTTTTATAACGGGCAGTTCCGGCAGATCGCTCTTTAAAAACGTCGCCGCGTTTCTGGCAACCTGCAGATTATATAGAATTTCCAGCAGATGCTTCATGGTCAGCGTACTTCCCTTGTCGGCCAGATGAACGCTGTCCCTGATATCGTAGAAGCTGCCCAGGGGTAGAGACCCTTTACGCATAATAACGGAAACCGCTTCCGTGGTTTCCGCCAGCATTTCTTTTATTTGGTACACATCAAGGGAAGGCTTCAATTCCCCGATCAACTCCTTCGTGATGGAGGAGGCCGCCTCTGTGCCCAGCAGGTCAAGTATTTTATTGTATTCTAAAACTCTGTAAGCTTTTTCATTCATATCAATCGACGATTTTCTTATATCGGTCCAGGTCGCCCTTTAACCGGATGTTCTCCATCTGGAGGTCAAAAAAGCTGCTCTCCATGTCCCTGCATTTGGCTTCCATTTCCTTCAGAGCGTTCATCTCGGATGCGTTGTCCGCCTGCTGGGCCTTCAGTTTCCCGGCCAGCTCCTCATTTTTGGCAAGCAGCGTGGTATACTTTTCTTCCAACTGCCGGTACTGGGTCGTCAGCCGGTCCAGCTCCACCGTCCTCTCGTTAAACAGCCTCTGAAGCTCTTCCTTTTGCTCGATACTGGCCTGGGCGTCCTCCTTATACTGGAGAAAGCTCTTCTTTGCTTCATCCCAAAGCTGGACATAGTGCTTGGAGTCCTTTTCCAGCTGTTCATTCTGAATCTTCAGATCGCGCAGCTTTTCCACCGCGGTAAAGTAATCATCTGCGACGTTGACGGCGGACAGAACCGCAAGGGACGATATGGATCCTCCGGGCAGCGCCTTCGCAATATCCTGCATTCTCGTGTTAACATAGTCAGCGACCCGCATGATGTGCTCTCTTGCCGTGTCTCCCGAAATAGTGTACTCCTGCCCGTAGATTTTTACAATTACCCTGTTCTTATCCTCCATGCTTTTTTCCCCCTTTATTTTTTTTAAAGTTGGCCGTGGTGCTCTTGCGCGAACGGAATTCCGCTTTGCTTCCTACCGCTGAGCCTGTTATACATCCCGAAGCACCGCGTCCAGCTTCTCTTTCAGTGCGCCCAGCACCTTCTGATGCACTTTGACGACTTCTTCATCCGTCAGCGTCCTGTCCGCCGCCCGGTACGTCAGGGTAAACGCGACGCTCTTCCTGCCCTCCTGAACCTGTTTGCCCCTGTAAATATCAAACAGCGCAACGCTTTCCAGCAGCTTCCCGGCCGCTTCCCTGATCACGTTCTCCATTTCCGCAATATAGACATCCTCCTTAACCAGCAACGCGATATCCCTTACAATTGAGGGATATTTCGGGAGCGGCTTGTAGAACCGGACCGTATCCGCATGCTTCATAACCTGGTCAAAGAACAGCTCGCTGCAATAAGATCTCGTTCCGATATCATATTTGTCCGTGACGTCGGGATGGATCTCGCCTATAATGCCAAGTTCCGTATCCTTGTACATGATCCTGGCGCAGCGACCCGGATGATAGACGCCGTATTCGCTTTCCGGAACGTATGCGGCACCGTAGATGCCCAGGAAGGCAAAGAGCTCCTCAAGCATCCCCTTCAGCGTGAAAAAGCTTTCTCCTTCTCCGTAACAGCCGATGACCATAGAATCCCGCTCATCCGGCAGGGCGTCCTCTTCGTCGAGGTTTTTAAAGAATGTGTTGCCGATCTCAAAGGCCCTTACTTTGCTGATGTTCCTCGAGTAGTTGCGCGCCAGCACATCCATCATATTCGGCGTCAGAATCGTCCTCATGACGCTGTTTTCTTCTCCCAGCGGATTGATGAGGCGGACGAAATTCCTCTCCCAGGAATCTTCGTCGATCCGTACGCTGTCGACGCCCCGGGGGCTCACAAAGGAATAGGTCTGCACCTCGTTGGCGCCCATGGCCGTCATGATCTCTCTGGTCAGGTCCTTCAGCGCCCACCCTTTTGACTTGCCCGCCTCTGAGTTGCCTTTCGGCAAGGTCACCGGCATTTTATCATAGCCGTAAATCCTGGCGATCTCTTCCACAAAATCGATCTCTTCCTGCAGGTCCTGACGGATAGACGGAGGAGTTACCTTCATAGTGTTTCCAAGACGGGCCACTTCCATTTCCAGGCTTTCCAGGATCTCTTCCATCTCCTTGCCGGAAAGATCGATGCCGAGGATCGAATTGACGCGGTCCACGCGGACATTGACCGAATAGGTCTCCGCTTTTGACGGGTAAACATCCACGGATCCTTTCGTCACCGTTCCGGCGCCCAGCAGCTCGATGAGCCTGCAGACCCTGTCCGCGGCGGTCTCGCAAAGGTTTGGGTCGATGCTTTTCTCAAACCTGGAGGACGCCTCCGTCCTGAGCCCCAGTTTCTTTGATGTGGAACGGACGCTGTTGCCGCTGAAGTTGGCGGATTCCACCAGGATCGTAGTGGTATCGTCTTTGATCTCGGAATTCAGGCCTCCCATGACGCCGGCAACGGCAACGCCGCGCTTTCCGTCCTTGATCAGCAGCATACCGGCGGAAAGCTTCCGTTCAGAGCCGTCCAGGGTAATGAAAATTTCCCCTTCCTCCGCGGCGTCCACGATAATCTTATTGTCGGCGATATCCCTGATATCAAATGCATGGATCGGCTGACCGTATTCCAGCATCACATAATTGGTAATGTCGACGATATTGTTGATGGGCCTCATTCCCGCGTACATCAGCCGCTTCTGCAGCCACATGGGAGACGGGCCGATTTTGACGTCCGTTACAATCCTGCCTACATAGCGCCGGCAAAGCTCCGGTTTTTTGATCTCTATTCTGATATAGTCCTTTGCCTTGCCCTCCTCGGCCAGGCATTGGGTTTCCGGGTATTTCAGCTTTCCGCCCAGGGTCGCGGCAGTTTCCCTGGCCATGCCGATCATGGAAAGGCAGTCGGGCCGGTTGGGGGTGATTTCAAAATCCACCACCGTATTTTTCAGTCCAACGGCTTCGTTGATATCCCTGCCAAGGGGATATTCCTTATCCAGGATCCAGATGCCGTCCCTCAAGTCCGCCGGGATCACTTTGTCCTCAAAACCCAGTTCCTCCAGGGAGCACAGCATACCGTTGGATTCCACGCCCCTCAGCCTTCCTTTCTTGATGACCTTGTCTCCGGGAAGTTTTCCGCCGTGGAGGATCACCGGAACATAAGCTCCTTCGAAGATGTTTTCCGCCCCCGTTACGATCTGAAGCAGCTCCTCTTCTCCGATATCGATCTGCGTCACAAGAAGCTTGTCCGCGTCTGGATGCTTTTCGATGTCGACAATCCTGCCTACAACGACCTTATCGAACTCATTGCCGAAATGTTCCACGGTTTCGATATTCGAACCGGACATGATCATCCTTTCGCAGAACTCTTCAACATTCACTTTAACGTCCGTATATTCTTTTAACCATTCAATTGGTACTAACATGCTTTTTTACCCCCTATTTGAACTGCTGGATGAAACGCATATCGTTTTCATAAAACAGCCTGATATCGTCAACTTCGTATTTGAGCATCGCGATCCGTTCCACACCCATGCCGAAAGCGAATCCCGTATATTTCTCCGTATCCACGTGGCCTACCTTCAATACGTTGGGGTGTACCATGCCGCAGCCCAGGATCTCGATCCAGCCGCTGCCCTTGCATACCCTGCAGCCTGAGCCTCCGCATTTGAAGCAGGAAACGTCCATCTCCGCGCTGGGTTCTGTAAACGGGAAGTAATGGGGTCTGAACTTGGTCCTGACCTTCGTGCCGAAAAGCTGCTTTGCGAAGGAATCCAGGGTACCCTTCAGATCGGCCATGGTGACTCCTTCGTCAACAAGAAGGCCTTCCACCTGATGGAACATAGGGGAATGGGTGGCGTCCGTCGTATCACAGCGGAAACAGCGCCCCGGCGAGATGACCTTGATGGGCGGGTTTTCCTTCATCAGCGTCCGCACCTGGACCGGAGAGGTCTGGGTCCTGAGCAGAACGTTCTGAGAAATATAGAAGGTGTCCGTGATATCCCTGGAAGGATGATTGGGGGGCGCGTTCAGGGCGTCGAAATTGTTGAACACCGTCTCCACCTCAGGGCCTTCCGCAATACGGAAGCCCATGCTCATAAAGATGCGGGAAATTTCATCTATGGTAATGGTGATCGGATGCTTCACGCCAAGATTGTATCGGACGCCCGGCTCCGTTACATCGATCTTTTCCTTGATAAACTGATCCGCCTTCTGAAGCTCCTTCAGGGAATCAAACTTTTCCTCCAGCAGCGCTTCGATTTCGGCTCTGGCCGAGTTGGCCGCCTTTCCGAATTCCTTCCTTTCTTCCGGGCTCAAAGAACCCATGGAACGCAGGATTTCTGTGAGCTGCCCTTTTTTCCCGAGCAGCCTGACCCGGATCTCCTCCGTTTCTGTGATCGTGGAAGCCTTCTGCAGCTGCTCCTTCGCCTCCTGCAGGATTTTCATCAATTGACTCTGCATATACCGTTCTTCTCCATTCCGTTTAAAATATTATTATTTCCTTATTGCTTTATGATTATTGATAGATTCCTCTGCCTCACCGACTCGTACATCAGGATCGCAGCAGCAGCAGCCGCGTTGAGGGACTCGACGGTTCCTTCCATGGGGATCGTTACGAGAAAATCGGAAAGCTCCAGAAATTCTTCGCTCACGCCGTTTCCTTCGTTGCCGATGACCACCGCGGCGTTTTCCGCGAGACCGGCGTCATAATACGGCCTGTTTCCGCCTGGAGCGGTGCATACGACGGTTTTCCCGTGCTGTTTCAGCAACTGTACCGCCTGTCCGGGGGTTTCCGCCGTCAACACCGGCAGCCGGAACAGGGAGCCCGCGGCCGCCCTGGCGACCTTCGGGGAATAGATATCGGCAGTCCCCTTCATGAAGATGGCGCCGAGATATCCTGCCGCGTCGGCTGTCCGGAGTATGGTACCGATGTTTCCCGGATCCTGCAGCCTATCGAGAACGATGATGTTGGAACGGCAAGACGCGGATGAAAAAAATTCCTCTGACCTATAGACCCTTTTTTTCACGACGGCCATAATCCCCTGGGGCGTTTCGGTGTCCGACAGCTTGCGGAACAGCCCGGGCGGCATCGCCGCCATGGGAATGCCTTCCCGAAACAGGTCCCCTGCGTCAAAGCCCTCGCCTCCGTAGTCCTCGCTTACGAGGATCATCTCGATTTCGCCGCCGTTTTGCAGCGCCTCCCGGAGCAGGTTGGGGCCTTCGATGAGGTACTTTTGCCTCTCATCCCGGTATTTTTTCAGTTTTAATTGTGCCGCTTCTTTATAAATGCGGTTGTCGTCGGAGGTTATCCGCTTCACTTTTACTTACCTCAACGGAAAAATTCAATTCAGCTGAACTTGTAAATTTCCGTAATTAGAAAAGCCGGCTTTTACCCCGGCTCACCTTTCGAATCTTTAGTTAGAAGCTCCCCATCTTATCTTTGCTGAGGAAGGACGGGATATCAAATGCACCGGTTACCTTTGATTGGAAAATATCATCCTGAGGTTTGTTTTCTGCATTTCCTGATGTACTCTCAACGCCCTGTTCTCTGGCTTGAGCCTCTGCCTTATCCTTGCCCGGCAGTAATATGTCTGCCGGCCTGTCTTCAAATCCCGTGGCAATGACTGTTATGATAATTTCGTCACTCAGATCTTCTTTTACGGAAGCTCCGAAGATTACGATGGCGTCCTTGTCCGCCGCCTTCTCGATCTGGTCCGCGGCCTCGTTCACCTCCAGCATCCCCAGATCGTAGCCTCCCATGATGTTTAGCAAGATTGCCTTCGCTCCGTTGATGGAGGTTTCCAGCAGCGGGCTTTCAATGGCCGCCTTGACGGCATCCTGGACACGCTTTTCTCCGGTTCCTCTCCCCACGCCCATATGGGCGATGCCCCGGTCGCTCATGACGGTCTTTACGTCGGCAAAGTCAAGGTTGATCAACCCCGCCTCCGCGATCAGGTCGGATATGCCCTGAACGCCCTGTTTCAGGACCTCGTCTGCCATAGTGAACGCCTCCAGCATAGTGGTGTTCTTTTCCGCGATCTGCAGCAGCTTGTCGTTAGGGACGACGACCAGGGAGTCCACGTATTTTTTCAGGAATTTGATCCCAAGCTCCGCATGGTCCTTTCTTTTCTTGCCCTCAAAGGTAAACGGCTTGGTAACGACGCCGACGGTGAGCACGCCGAGGTCTTTCGCCGCCTTTGCGATGATCGGCGCGGCGCCGGTCCCGGTGCCGCCTCCCATTCCCGCGGTAATGAACACCATATCGGAGCCCGCGATAAATTTGGTCAGGTCCTCAATGTTCTCTTCCGCCGCCCTCTGGCCGACCTCAGGATTCGCACCCGCTCCCAGCCCCTTGGTCAGCTTTTCACCGATCTGCAGCTTTGTCTCCGCCCTGGAGCCCGACAAGGCCTGCTTGTCCGTATTGATTGCAATAAAACTAACGCCGTTAAGTCCTGCATCTATCATTCTGTTGACTGCATTGCTTCCGCCGCCGCCAACGCCAATTACCTTTATTTGCGCCGTGCTTTGCTCGCTCACTTCGAAATGTAACATAGTCTAGCAACCTCCTGTTACCTAAATATAGCTAATTGTATCACAAGTAAGGCGCCTTTGCACCTATTTCTTGTTGATCGTTCCATCTTTTTTTATAATGTACTTGTCTATAAGCAGCCTGCGGATCACTGCCAAATTCTGGAACAGCCTGCCGCCGAACACGAAAATCGCGGCATAATACAGCGGCACTCCCAGGCGGTCGCCAAGGTATGCAAGGAGACCCGCCATAACGGCATTGGCAATAAAGCCTGTGATAAAGATCAGGTTATTGTACTTCCCTTCCAGATAAGACCTCGCTGCGCCCAGAATGGAGTCGATGGCGGCCAGCAGGCCCATGGTGATATAAAATGAGTATTCCGTCGGATAAGAAAAATTTAGCGTAAAGCCTAAGAAGATCCCGCCCAACAGGCCTAATATCATTGCGACTAACAACGTTTATTCCCCCTCTTTCGCATTGGTCATATATTTAAAAGACTGGTTATCGGTATATTTGGGTATGGTTAGTTCATTCCGGATGGAGACCTTGAAAATAACCCCGTACTCCTGCAGCAGCGTCCCGTAGCCGTCAGGCCCGATCAGTGCGGCGGCCATCCGCTTGGAGTCTCCGATGGCGCGGATCTCAAAGGGCCTGGCAAAGAACTGGTCGTTGATCCGGATCGTATAGCCGGAGCAGGATATGGAGGAATCGTTCAGGATCCTCTGCTTGTTCACCGCCAGGACCTCCGCCCCGGAACGGTTCAACTCATTGATGATGGTCAGGATATCCATATCGTGGACTAGCACCGTGTTGGGGTCTTCCCCCTCAAACAGCTCCCTGGTCCCGTCGTCTACAGTAACAATGACGCCTTCCCCGCGGACTTCAGTATTGCCGCTGATGAGCTTGTAATAGTCCAGTTCCTCTAAAAGCCGGTTCTTCAGCTCTTCGTCCCCGCTGTTCGCCAGCGTTTCATATTCCGTAAGCTTCTGCTGCGTTTCGGCAATGAGCTCGTTGATTCTCTCCATATCCTCGGTTTCTGTTTTGATGGAGGTTTCATAGTCGGTCAGGGTCTTCGCCGATACGTAAAGCTGCTGTCCGTTGGTCAGCCTGGCCTGCAGGATGAGGGTACATCCGACCACAAGGCAGAATATGAAAAAGCCGAGTACTCTCAGTCTCATGCCGATCACCTTCTATTCCTCTTCTGCCACAGGTTTGGCGTATCTGTACGTAAGGATCCCGCTGTACCTTGGGATTTCCACCTCTTCCATCCGCTGGATATTGATCCGCAGGTTGTAACTCTTCATCTGCTCGATGATGCCGAAACGGATCGTCAGGGTAGATTCTATGGTTTCCGGGTTTCCGATGGCTTTAATAATGTAGGGGGGCGCGGTGGGGATGGTGTTGATATTGACGTTGTCTCCCGCCAGGCTGATCTCTGTGGTGGCTATGATCCGCTGTCCGTTGATGGAAATCGCTTCCGCTCCGGCGTCCTTCATCTTGTTCACCAAGCTCAAAAGCAGCTCATAGCGCAGCATGATCACGCTGTATTCATCGGAAAATTCTTCCGTTGGAATCGGGTCGTCCACCGTGATGATGACGCCGGGCCCCTTCACGTCGATGACGCCCGCAGCCATTTTATATTTTTCCAGATCCGACACGACGCCTTTCAGGAAAAAGTCCTCGTCCGACTTTTCCTTTTCGATCTTGTCCAATCTTTCCTCCAGTGCATTCAGTTCCTGCATGGCCACATCCTTTTCCGCCCTCACCTTTTTCAGGTCTTCCAGATATCCCTGCGCCTTGGCGACGGGAATCAGTCCTCCCTGATCGGAGCCCTGGGTCGTTGTGATCTGTATGGATATCACAAGGCCGATAAACAGTGCCAGCAACCCGATCACAATCATTCCGCTGATTTTTTTCATCTCGCTCACTCCCAATAAATTTTCAAATCGACTTGTCCGATTTGAATCCCACCTTAAGTTATTCCACTAACGGGCTGAATGAAAAGTACTTGTCACTGCCCATTTTGATTACACCGCGCTCGATACCCTTGGTATATAAATCGTACAGCACCTCCCGAAGGGAATCCATATTGTTCATGATATCCTCCGGCGTTCCCTCGCAGACGAGCTGGTCGTAAATATACGCTTTTACCATTATATTCGATATATCGATCTTTTTGAAGAAGATTTCATGTTTTTCCACTTCCGAAAGCAGCTTAAGCGTGTCCGTCAATGCGGCATTCTCCTCCACCTTGAGCGGAGTGCCAGGCTCCATGTTCTGGATGGTCATCCCAAGCAGCAGCGGGAGGGTCGGTTCCGTATCGGTCTTTCGGAGGACCATTCCTTCGCCGTCGATGATGATGTAGCTGTTTCCGTAAGGAACCGCCGCATACTCCGGGCGCTCCTCTACAATGATCTGAACCTCGGCGGGCAGCTTTTTTTTCAGCTTTACATTTTTGACGTAAGGATCCGCTAAAAGGTTCTCCTTCATTTCGGAAAGAGACGCTTTGAACAGATTCTCGCCGGTTTTCGCTCCCGCCAGGCTGATCAATTGTTCCGAAGTATAGTATTTATTGTTTTGTACCGTAATTTTCTGTATATC
>DATMXY010000100.1:0-6698 GCA_035561275.1 Anaerovoracaceae bacterium
CATACGGCTATGCTATGCATGCCCCGCGCAGCGGCAGCAGTCATTATACCTTCCGTAAGGAATGCTGCGCACCAATCACTATTCCAAAAAATGAGCCAATCAGCGTGGCCTACGTCAAAATTGCAAGGGATGTTATTGAAAGCGAGGTTGAGCAAAAGAATGAACGGCCTTGAACATTATATGTCACTCAATTACAGAATTGAAGTCATCAAGGATGAAGCCGAGGGAGGCTATGTGGCGTCATACCCACTGCTCAAAGGATGTATTACCTGTGCAAAGGATATTGCAACAGCTGTTGCGATGCTTGAAGATGCTAAAAGGGAGTGGATTGTTGCGGCTCTTGAGGATGGCGTCAACATCCCCGAACCGGACTGCGACGAACGATATTCCGGCCAGTTCAAACTCAGGATTCCAAAGTCTCTTCACCGTAAACTGGCAGATGAGTCTAAGCGGGAAGGGATCAGCATGAATCAATACTGTTTGTATCTTCTTAGTAAAAACAGCAGTGAAACAATCCAAACAATATGACAAACAAAACGCACACCGGGTTTCTGGTGTGTGTTTATTCGTTGTTCCAGTTGATTTCAAACGGCGCTTTACCCGTATATTTACACGTCCCTTCTGAATATCAATATCGAATACATCTTTCCGACTGTTTGTTGACGAAATACGAAAACTTTTCCCAATAATTGTAACGTATTTGTAATGTAATAGGGACTTCAATATTTTCCTGTTTTATATTATAATATTTTGTAAGTTTATGTATCATTCTGTTGATGAACGGATAAGACAGTTAAAACAGGAAAGGACTCCGGCAATGATAGCTTTTGATAACGTGACAAAGTCCTATGGTACCAACGTCGGCATTCAGGATGTAAGCATCAAAATCGACAAGGGAGATTTCGTATTTCTGGTAGGGCCCAGCGGCGCGGGGAAATCCACCTTTATCAAACTCATATTGAAAGAAATCGATGCGGACAGGGGCAGCATCAAACTCAACGGCATGGAGATCACAAAGCTTTCCAACCGTGAAATACCAAAGCTGAGAAGAAACACAGGCATAGTTTTTCAGGACTTCAGGCTCCTGCCCAGGAAAACCGTCTTCGAAAACGTTTCATTTGCCATGGAGATCATACATATGAGCCCGCGCTCCATCCGCAGGCAGGTGCCGGCGGTGCTCAGCCTGGTGGGAATCAGCTCAAAAGCAAGTAAATATCCCCACGAACTTTCTGCGGGCGAACAGCAGAGGGTAGCCATTGCGCGCGCTATCGTAAACAATCCCACCGTTCTGATTGCGGACGAGCCTACGGGAAATCTCGATCCGGATACCGCGTGGGAAATCATGAGACTGCTGGAGCAGATCAATTTGCGCGGGACGACGGTCGTGATGGTCACTCATGCCAAAGACATTGTGGACAAAATGGGAAAGCGCGTCATCGCCATCGACAAGGGGCGCATCGTCCGTGACGACGCCAGCGGAAGCTACGGGTTCTATGATGATGAAAGGCTGCTGAATTGCATGCCGGCGGGAGGGGTGTTCAACAACCATGTTAAATAGTTGGGGCTATGCCGTCAAACAGGCATTCAAACAGGTTTTCCGGAACAGGGCGATGAGCGTTGCTTCCATGTTTTCCATCACCGCCATGCTGCTGATATTAGGACTCTTTTTTATATTGGTCGTCAACGTCAACATGGTCTCGGAGACCGCAAAGAAACAGCTTGACACCATACAGGTCTACCTTCTTGATACCACCACCTACGAACAGGCCTCCGCAATGGTCACACAGCTTTCGGGGACCGAAGGGGTCAAGGAGGCGGCTTATCTTTCCAACGAGGAAGCCATGGCACAGTGGCGGGCGAAATGGGGCGACAACGCGTATCTGCTGGACGGACTTGAAAATAACCCGCTGCCCAATTCCCTGGTCATCAAGGTAACCGTGCTGGAAGCCGCGGATTCTGTGGTCGCGAAAGTAAAAACCTTCGACGGGATCGAAGATATCAAATATTACAAGGATACGGTGGACCAGCTGATGCGGGTGAGCAAATTCATGCAGGCCGGCGCCATGATCATGATCGCGTTTCTTGTTGTCGTATCGGTCGTCGTCGTGTCCAATACCATCAAGCTGACCGTTCTTGCCCGGGAACGGGAAATCGGCATCATGAAATACGTAGGGGCTACCAACTGGTTTATCCGCGGGCCGTTCCTGGTGGAAGGCATCCTCATCGGGATCCTTTCCTCACTGATTTCGGCGGGGATCATCAGTTTTCTATACCATAAAATCAACGAACTCATCGGACATGAAATCTTCGTCATGCTTTCCACCACCATGGTGCCGGGAGATTTTCTGACCATCCATCTCGTGTGGATCTTCCTGGCGCTGGGCGTGAGCATCGGCGCCTGCGGGAGCATCGTTTCCATGCGGAGATTTCTGGATACATAAAAGGAGTAAGGGGGAAAGACATATTGAAAAGAATCATTACATATGTTACCTTGTTTGCGTTCATTGCCTCTGTTATCACCGTAGGCGCAGCCTTCGCGGGCAATGAGCAGCAGCAACTCAACGACGTCAATCAGCAGATCAAGCAGTCCGAGTCGCAGCTCAACGCCGGAAAGAAGAAGATAAAAGAGCTGAACAACCAGATCCAGAACCTGGAATCCCAGATCAACGCCACCGAAAAGGAAATCAACAATCTGCAGGGTGATATCAGCGAGACGGAGCAGAAGATCGCCGTCGAGAAGGAAAATCTCGCGCAGAAAGAGAAGGAGATGGCGGACCAGAACGATGGGCTCCAGAAGCGCCTCCGGACCATGTATAAAAACGGAGATATGGGGATGCTGCAGGTCCTCCTCGGTTCCGAAGACATCACCGACTTTATGTCAAACATGGACATGGTTCAGAAGATCTTCGACAACGACGTGGACATCCTGAAGGAGCTGGAAGAACAGCACCGGGTCATCGAAGCGAAGAAGAAGGAACTGGAGACCCTCCAGGCACAGCTTCAGGCGCAGAAACGGAAAGAAGCGGACAAGCAGTCCTCTCTGCAGGCGTCCCGGGGCCAGGTGACGTCCCTGAAATCCGAGGTGGAAAGCGACAATGCGACCTGGGAAGCGATGCTCGACGACCTGAACGCGGAAGCGGACCGCCTGGTTGAAGAGATCAGGAAGCTGCAGGGAAACCAGGCCTATATCGGCGGTGATTTTATATGGCCTTCCGACAGCAGCTGGAGAGTCACCTCGGAATTCGGCTACCGGAACCACCCGATCTTAAGGGTGAATAAGTTACATACCGGCATGGATATCGGGGCCGCTTCAGGAACCAATGTCCTTGCAGCAAACGGCGGTACGGTGATCAAAGCCGAATGGAACAACAGCTACGGAAACGTGGTCATGATCGACCACGGCGAGAAGATCGTAACCCTTTACGCCCATAACAGCAAGCTGCTTGTGAAAAACGGCGACGTGGTCTCCCAGGGTCAGGTCATCGCGCTGGTAGGCGCTACGGGAGATGCCACAGGACCTCATATCCACTTTGAAGTGCGTGTCGATGGACAATATAAGAATCCCAGGGATTGGTTAAAATAATGAATGAAATCCATCCAATTATCCGGGAGATTCTGAAGAAGAGGGACGTCACGGAAGAGGCGGACATTCTCGAATTTTTATCGGAGAAACCAAGTTTGACTTATGATCCATTCCTGCTGAAAAATCTGGAAGCAGGGGTGGATTTCCTGTTGTCTGCCGTAAAACAGGGCAGAAAAATCTGCATCTACGGCGATTACGACGCCGACGGAGTGGCTTCCGTCAGCCTGCTTCTGGAAATCCTTTCCCACCTCACGGACAATCTGACCTATTATATCCCTTCCCGGTTTGATGAAGGCTACGGCCTGAATAAGGACGCCGTGGGCCATATCAGGGAGCAGGGGTCCGACCTGATCGTCACTGTCGACTGCGGCAGCGTTTCCTGGGAGGAGGTCGAGTACGGGAAAAGCATCGGTATAGATTTTATCGTCACCGATCATCATAATATCAACGACCGGCCCGCCGACTGCATTCTGATCAACCCGAAACAGGAGGGCTGCCCCTATCCCTTTAAGCATCTGGCAGGCTGCGGAGTGGCGTTCAAGCTGGCCCAGGGGATCCAGAGGAAAACAGGCCTGTCCAAATCCGCGCTTAGCGAAGTGCTGGATCTGGTGGCTATCGCCACCATCGGCGACATCGTCCCTTTGCTGGGTGAAAACAGGACCCTCACCAGGTATGGCATGAAGGTCATCGATTCCCGGAGGAGGCCCGGGCTTTCCCGGCTCATCGAAGCCGCCGGATTGACAAAAGGGAAGATTAAATCAGAGAATATCGCATATATTATAGTACCCCATTTAAACGCTGCCGGCAGGCTGCTGGACGCCAGGATCGGCGTGGAGCTTCTGACCTCGAGGGACGAAGATAAGATTGAAGAGGGCGTTGCGGTTTTGATCCGGAACAACAGCGAACGGAAAAAAATCCAGGAAGAAGCCTTCCTGAAATGCAGGGAGATCATCGCCGCGGAGCTTTCGAACGACCTGTTTTACGTCGTCGCTCCCACAGACGTCCATGAGGGGATCGCAGGGATCGTCGCCGGAAAAATAAAGGAGGAATTTGGCCGGCCGGCCATTATCGTTACGGAATCGTCGGGAGACGGTTTGCTGAAGGGAACCGGAAGAAGCATCGACGGTCTGAATCTTTATGATCTGTTAAAAAAGCACGATGAGCTATTCTTGAAGTTCGGAGGACATGCGGGCGCCTGCGGGTTCCTGATGAAATCCGGCAATTTGGGCGAACTGCGGGCACGGTTGAATCGTGAGACAGAGGCTCTGTATCAGGATAACGCCGGCCTGTTTGACTCCGGCCTGCCCATCGATTTCATCATTGATAAAGAGAATATCGATCTTGACCTGGCTTTGGAGCTGGAGAAGCTGGCTCCTTTCGGCTGCCGGAACGAAAGGCCGCTGTTCCAGATCAAAGGCGTCCGGCCGGCGGACGTTAATTTCATGGGGCCCGAAAGGCAGCATGTCCGTTTTTCAGGACTGGGAAGCGGAGGAAGGCGGGTACCCTGCATCCTGTTCCGGAAAGCCCAGGACTATGGCGAGCTTCTGCTTTCGGGCGGCGCCTTCGATCTTTCAGGCTATCCCGACATCAACGTCTGGAACGGACAATCGAAAATTCAGTTTGTATTAAAAAGTATCACGTGATAAACTAACAATCGTGGAGGAAGTATCATGTTCATGATGAAAAAGCGCAGTATTATCTTTGTCATTGTCGCCTCGGTTCTGGCCGGTGCATTGCTCACAGGCGGAGCTATTTTCTTTGTGGGTTATGCATCGGGTGGATACATGGCAGTTACCAATGAAGAATATGACCATTACAGGCAGCTGGAGCACAAATACGCCAAGCTTGCCCAGTTGGAGCAATACATTCAGGAAAAATATTATATTCCCGTGGACGAAGCAAAATTGACGGAAGGGATCTACAAGGGCCTTTTCTGGGGCATCGGGGATCCCTACTCCGCGTATCTGACGGAAGCGGAATACAAAAATATCATGATCTCCACCACGGGCGAGTATCAGGGGATCGGCGTGACCATAGCGCCCGACGACAAGGGCCTCATCAATGTCGTTTCCCCCATCGACGGATCGCCGGCGGCGGAAGCCGGAATCAGGACAGGGGATAAGATCATCAGCGTCGGGGGCGAAGCCTACGACGGCAGCACCATCGACCAGGCCGTGGCGGCAATGCGCGGTAAGCCCGGCACCAAGGTGGACCTTATTATCCTGCGCGGCGAAAACGAGCTGGAATTCAACATTGTCCGGGCAAACATCGTCATGCAGTCAGTCCGTTCCGAAGTGCTGGACGGAAATATCGGCTATATCCGGATCAGCTCCTTTGAGGAAAAGACGGCGGATGATTTCAAACAGCAGCTGCGGGATCTGGAACTGGGTCGCGTAAGGGGGCTTATCATCGACCTCCGGGATAACGGCGGAGGCCTGGTGGATACCAGCGTCGACATTGCCGATCAGCTCCTGGATGAAGGCGTCGTCACCTATACGGAAGACAGACAGGGAAAAAAGGAATTTTATAAATCGTCCGCGGGCAAAACGGAACTGCCTTATGTCATCCTTGTAAACGGAGGAACGGCAAGCGCTTCCGAGATCCTGACCGCGGCGGTGAAGGACCACAAAAGCGGCAAAATCGTCGGCGCCCTTACCTACGGCAAAGGGATCATCCAGAGCGTCGAACAGCTGTCCGACGGAGACGCGATCAAGCTTACCGTCATGCAGTACTTTTCGCCCAACGGCAGCGTGATCCACAAGGTGGGCGTCACGCCGGACATCGAGGTGGAGGCACTGGCGACGGATGAGGCAGACCGGCAGCTGCAGGCGGCCATGGATTTGCTGAAATAAGCGATAAACTAATAAAGTCGCAAAGAAGTTAATATTAAGATTAAAGTAAAGTCCCGACGGAAGGCAGTGGTTATACAAAGTTATAACGGAAGCCTTTCGTCGGGCTTTTTGTAATAGATCTACTTTCGTCATATCCATTAAGACCTGATCTCTTTTTTATTGTTGCCGTATATTCTCGCTGTCCATTCCCTGATTTAAACAGGTAAAAGAGAAGTATTCACCTACGGAATAGCATGTTTCCGGTATTCTTCATATATTAATAC
>DATMXY010000101.1:0-3849 GCA_035561275.1 Anaerovoracaceae bacterium
ATGTTAATTAATATAAGAATAAATGCGTATATGGTTGGGAAATGCATTGGATGGTGTGTCGCAGCAGCTTGGACAGGAAGATGTGCAACACGGGAACGCATACAGAATCACGTAATATTAGATTTTGGTCGTATTTGCTTGGTTTGCTGCAGGAGCGTAGAGGTCTTTATTACTCCGTAAGGTTGTGAAGTAGCGATAGCAGCAGGCATGATCGCAGAAGAAATAATTACCTGAAAGAAAGTTTAATGACGAATTCAGAATGTCTGAAGGAAATATAGATACCTTAAGTCACGGACATTTTCGATACGTCTGCTTATTTAAAATAGTTAGGGGGATGAATTAGTGGATTTTTACAAAGAGCTTCAGCAGCGCTTGGATGCCCATCCGGCCGGGGCTCCGCCCAGCCCTCTTTTTGACCGTATTCTGCGCATGCTTTTTACCCCGGAAGAAGCTGAAATTGCCTGCTCCTTGACTTTTCTCCTGCAGCCTCTGAATAAAATAGCGCAGAAAATGGGTATGGACGAAGCGCCCCTCAAAGAAATTTTGGAGCGTATGGCCGACAAGGGCGTTATTATGGCCCGCCCTACCAAGGAAGGCCTGGCCAGATATAGCTTGCTGGCCACCATCCCTGGTTTATTTGAGATTCCTTTCATGCGGCCGGATCGGACCCCGAACAAAGAAAAGCTAAGTAAACTATGGCATGATTATCATACCGAATCCTTTGGCGATGCTTTCTCCGGTTCACCTACCCCGCAAGTAAGGGTGGTACCGGTGCAAAGCACCATCCCGTCTACCACCGAAATTCTTTATTACGAGCAGGTATCTGAACTTATAAAAACCGCCAATTTTATTGCATTAACCGATTGTGCCTGCCGCAATGCGTTGGGTCTCTGTGACAAGCCCAAAGAAGTATGCCTGCTCTTTGATCAGGTAGGTGAATTCCTGGTTGAACGGGGATTTGGCCGCCGGATTGATCAGGAAGAAGCTCTTAAAGTTCTCAATCTAGCGGAAGAAGCTGGGCTCGTGCATTGTACCGACAATGCCAAAGGCGGTCGTCGGACGGTTATCTGCAACTGTTGCGGGTGTTGCTGCACCATACTCCGCGGCATTACGGTATGCCATAATCCCCACGCCGTCGCACATTCTGCCTACGTAATCGAGTTCTCCCCGGATGAATGTATCGGATGTTTCTCCTGTTTGGACAGCCGCTGTCAGGTCAGCGCCATTCAGGAAGATGGCGATATTATCGCCGTCGATGTTGAACGCTGTATCGGCTGCGGCCTGTGCGCTTCAGTTTGTACCACCGGGGCTTTATCCATGAAATTGCGGGCTGAATTGCCCGCCATCCCGGAAGAACCCCGTGATCTGCTGATGACTGCTCTCAATGAAAAAGGCAAAACGGAGGCCTTCATGAAGATAAATCAGGAATAGTGACCAGAGAACGCTATGCGTATGGGCATAGGTTTTTATTTTCGTGCTGCGTGCCACAGTTATAGGGATTTTCGGTACATTTAGACGTTCCCTGGTCTGGACAGTCCACGGCTATGGACATCCCGCCGCGAATATCGTTCAATTCCTCTATATCCAGACTTTTGGGACTTTTCTCTTTCGAATTCATCCCTATACCCACTCCCCCGGTTCAGTTGTCGCCTTCCACTTTTTTGATATCCTTTTCCGCCGTCCCGCTTAGATCGGTTTGGGCAAAATGCTGATTCTGGGGCAACAGCATGGCAAACTCCGTCGTTACATCCACCGCCGCCGTCCCTTCCCGCAAAGCGCACTCCAGCACATGGCCTCCGGCCTGCGCGTCTTCCGTCAGGAAATGGAGGTGGTAACCCGCAGCATTCACCCCCTGGACGTACTCCGGGCACCAGAGACCGACCAGCGTCCCCTTGACATCCTGAAATTCAAAGACCGGCTGGTTGGCAGTAACTTCCGCCAGGGTTGGATAGGGCTCAGTCTGTTTGGGCACGCTGCGGGTCTTCATATAGCTGAAAGTCCCGCTGATTTTCCAGGCGTAGAATATATTTGGATTGGTTTGTATTTTATCCAACTCGGCGGTCAGTGCGGCATAGCTGCCAATATCTTTTAGGGTTACTTCCTGGTCGGATGCAAAAAAGGTTACGGCGGCGAAAGAAACTTTGTCCCCGTCTTCGGCCTTGATGGCCTTGCCGTCGGCACGTACCCGGTAGACTTCTCCGTCCAGGACCACCATTTCTCCATCCACGCCTTCAAAAGTGCCGACCCCGAGATCGCCTTTTTCTTTCACTTGGGCGACGCTGACTTCTCCGTCGAAGACGCCCTGCATGAGCGCACTCAGGGTGGATACCTGCCACAGCGTATCCTGCGCCGGAGCAGCGGCGGATATGTCCGCAGGCGGCGCGACGGTTGGGGTGGCGCATCCCCCCAGCGCCGGCGCCAAGATGATCATTATCAGGAACTTCGCCAGGTGCCTTTTCATCTTATTCACTCTTTTCTTTCGTTTTTTCGCTTAATAAAAGCCCGGCCATTAACCCCAATCCCAAAATTCCGGAGAAGAAAATCGGCCATGGCCGGTTTCACTTCTGTGTTTAATGGCTTCTACATGGATCTGAGCGAGCGTATTCATACCCTCCCAGGTGCATCCCTCATGCAGACAATAGATTTTAAAATATTTGATGTTGCCTGATCCCGTAACCTTTTCCAGTTCCTCTACTGACAGGGCTACCGGTCTGTCCTGGATTTTCTTGGTTTCATCCGGCATTTTCAGCATTCCTCCTTACTTCATTCCTCGAATCCGGAAACCGTGAACGCGCCGCCGGCGATCTGTTGTTTGATCTCGTCCAGCCGGGGTTTGATCTCGGTTAAGAGTTCCTTGTTGACTTCATTTTCGGCGTAGTTCTCCACGCCGTCTTTGAGACCGAGGGTGAGATAACCTCCCGTAAGCTTGTCTTCCAGCCGGAGCTTAATCACATCGTAAACGGCGACGTCCACCCCTTTGAGGACGCTGGTCAGGATGTATGGCCGCTGGGCCTCGGGAACGACAAAGGTCTGGTCCAGGTCCACGCCGATGGCCAGCACTTTCTTTTCTGCCACCGCTTCAAACACGCCGAGGCCTGTAGCGCCTGCGGCATGAAAGATCACATCGGCGCCGTCTCCGATCTGCTCCAAAGCCAGCTCTTTACCTTTTTCCGGAAGGCTGAATCCTTCGAGGCCTGGGGCGGCATAGGCAGTGTATATTTTGATCCCGGGATTGATATGCTTCGCCCCTGCAGTATAGCCTGCTTCGAAGTTTTTTACAGCCGGGACTTCCACCCCGCCGACAAAACCGATTTTCCCGGTCCGGCTTTTCAAGGCCGCGGCCGCGCCCGCCAAGAAAGCTCCTTCCTGGTCCTTAAAGGTAAGGGAGATCAGATTGCCTTCGGCTTTAAGATCAGGCAATTTATTGTCTATTAAGACAAATTTGATGTCAGGATACGCTGCCGCTACTTGCGGCAGAATATCCGTATAGTAGTATCCCATGGCAATGACCAGGTCGGTTTGGTTTTGGGCTATTCTTTTCAGTTCTGCTTCCATGGACTCCATATCCTTGGGCGTAACCGTGGAAATCTCCAGCTTATCGGAGAAATCTTCTTTGGCTCTCGTGAGCCCCCTGTGGGCGGCGTCATTAAAACCACCGTCTCCCAACCCTCCCTGATCCAATACCAGGGCTACTTTAAGCGGTTCAGAAATGCTCTGGGCCGGGACTTTTCCCTGTCCACAGCCTGCCAGGAACAGTGCTGCCATAAGCAATGTAATGATCAGCATCATTTTCCCGGATATTTTCAAGGCAATTTTCTTACGAACTTTCAATGTTACTCCCCTTTCCCT
>DATMXY010000102.1:0-14783 GCA_035561275.1 Anaerovoracaceae bacterium
GAATGTTATCTCGAAAGGAGAAGAAATCATAGATGGGATTATTCGAGGTCTTAGGTTCGAGTGAATTGTTTAGTATCTGCCAAAATCGTGGCGTTTTACTATACTGAACGAAAGAGATTCCGGGCACAACATAGAAGCAAACTAATGGTTATAAGTTCATATATGTGAGGAGGCCCTTACAAACCGCCTCACCCTAAGCAAAATTTTATCTTCGTCTAACTTTTTACTCGAAAAAATGTCCCAACTGCCGTCGCTACAGTACATTTGTCCTCTTGTTCAACCCATGCTTCTCCTGTCACGTTAATAATAGTCTCCCCCAAGTAAATAATATCCGCTTTTATATGTAGATCTTTGTTTATTTCTACCGGCCTTGCGTAAGTAACATTTAACGTGATAGTGGGTGTTTTCTCCGCATCGGAATAGATCTTGCACAATATCCCCATTGTTATATCAAATATTGTTGCAATAATGCCGCCCTGCATCACGCCAAAACTATTTCGTGTCCATTGAGTTACTTTATAAACTACTTCCATCGTCTTTTTTTCAAGGCTACAGCTTACCAGCGATGGAACAACTTTTTCATTTATTGATTCCTTGATGGATTGACGGTGCAATATTTCATTTTCAATACGCTTTAAAAACTCTAACTCTGTCATATCTCACTACTTATTCCAATATCACCTGTAGCGACAGAAGGGTTTGTCGCCTTTGTCCGTTTGAACTTCAGCTATTTCTTGCTTTTCTCGTAAAATTTCGGACAATTTATGTAATCAAGTTTTACAGTCCTCCTCTCAAGCCGAGATTTGATACATGATTCCGCCACGGATGCAGCCACATAACCATCCCACGCGTTCGGCCCGATGGCTTCTCCTGCCAAAACGCCGTCAACCCACTGGCGAAGTTCGTTGTCGTAAGCTTCTTCAAATCTTTCTTTCCAATTTGAATAGACGCTCTGGGAACAGAGACCGTTCCTCCGAAGTGTTACTGATCTGTTCGAATCCTGAAGCCGCGCCGTACCTTCTTCTCCAACCACTTCACATTGAATGTCGTATCCATATCGGGCGTTCAAGAATACTTCAAAATCGATATGCACTCCTGATTTTGTCCTTAGGATAGCCATTTGCGGATCACTATAGTCATAATTAACATTGCGCGTTCTTTTGGGTTCAATAAATTGAATACTTTCATATTCCTCATTGATCAACCATCTTGTCACATCGAATTCGTGCGCGAGCGAATTCGATATGGACATTTCCGTCGTGAATCGTAAATCGCCAAGCGGAGCTACGTTTCTATGCTGTGCATGGATCAATAATGGTTCTCCGATCTCGCCGGATTCGATGGTTTCTTTCAGCGATATATAACTTTTGTCAAACCTCCGCATGAACCCGACTGTGAGAACTCTCTTTCCACTTTCCATTTCAGCATTCATGATCCGCATACAAGCATCGGCTGTATTGCTTAAAGGCTTTTCACAAAATACAGGTTTTTTTTCATTGATAGCCGCCAAAGTAAATTCTTCGTGGTATTGATCCCAACAAGTAATGATTACGGCATCAACATCATTTGCGGCGATAAGAGCGTGTGGATCTTTTTCAATTTCTGCGCCGTATTTTTTTGCCACACTGATCGCATATGACTCATTCGTATCGTTTATCCTTATGATGCGCGCATTTGAGATGCGAGATGTAATTTTCTCAATATGCATCTTACCGATTTCGCCTACACCTATCACCCCTATATTTAACATATATACCATCCCTTCTTAGTAAAACGCCATTACCTTATGACACTTTATTCTCTGGTTTTCTTTACTTACTCCCAAGGTTCAACAATCACCTTACCGCCTGATCCTTGCTTTGAAGTCTCAATCGCTTTGATTGCATCATCCAAACTGAAACTATTCGAGATTAAATTTTGTATTTCCAATCTTCCTGCTGCCAAAAGGTTAATGATATTCGGAAATCCGCCGCCAACATTGCCGTTTGATCCAAAATAGGAAGCGCCTTTTTTCTGAAAAGCGGAAGAACTTAAATCTGTATTGTCGGCGCTGATGCCGATTTGAACGACCTTTCCGCCCATCGCAAGAGATTTTTCGATTTCAGGTATCGTGACACGGTGTTTCTCCGTACATTCGACCGCAAGCGCCACGCCATCACCATTTGTGTATTCCATAACCACTTCATGTGGAGAAGCGCCATCCAATTTCAGTGGATTATACGCGTGATCCGCTCCAAATTCTCTTGCCATCTTCAGTCTTGATTCTACGAGGTCAAACGCAAAGATATGACTTGCGCCCGACACACGGGCAAGCGCAATTGCGGCCAACCCGATAGGGCCGCATCCATAGACCAGTACGTGTCCGCCGGGTTGGAAACCACCTGCCCTCAACATCATTCCGTTATATACTACGGCAAAGGGTTCTATTAAGCAGCCCACTCGCAGAATGTCCCTTTTGGAGCCGTATCGTTCTGACAAAGAGTTCAATTTATATGAATTCCGTTCGCGCACGATAATATATTCGGCAAAAGCGCCGTTTAGAGTGAATCCGATTTCCTCCAACCGTTCACATTGGTTGAACAATCCTCTTTTACAGGCTCTGCACGAACCGCACCAGTACATATTTTCACCGGTTACAAGATCGCCGACTTTTAGATCGTAAGTTTTGTTTACCTCTACTACCTCGCCGGAAAATTCATGGCCAATAACCACCGGGAACCGGCAATGACTCGAGTAATGCGTGTATCCGGATTCATCCTGTCCCAAAAACAGCGTATCCGAACCACAGACGCCGCAGGCGCCTACCTTTAACAAAGCTTCTCCGGGCTCCAGATCCCTGAGCGGAATATCCGTTAATTGTAAAGAAGGGTTCCGGAATACTAAATTTCCGCGCATCGCACGCTTATCCTCAATCTCTCTCTGGCTCAGTGGATATCCCTCTTTCGGTTTCCATTCAGCATTATATTGAAGCGCTTTCATATTATCATTATCTCCTTTCCAGTTTTATATCCCATTAATCCTGATTGGCGCTATCTAATCCTCAAAAATCCTGATACTCTTCATATAAGAAATTTCTTCTTTAATTGCTTCAATCGAGTTCTCTCGTGTCGTATGTGGTTCGAGGGTACAATATCCTTCATAACCGTCAGATGAGAGCCGTTGCAATAGCCCGTGTATGTTCAAGACTCCGTCACGTGTCCTCGTATAATAGATCAAATTCCCTGCCATTGACTGTGTAAAAGGTTCCACTCCGATCCATCCCGGATCCGGACAAAATTCTTTTATATATCTCCTGCCGTTTTTGATATGCACATATGCGATATGATCTTTTAACAGCTCGTAAGCATATGGGAAAGCTTCGTTCCCCGAGTGGTAATAATTTGTCGCATCAAAATTTGTCTTAAAACTCGGCGAATCAAATTCCTGAATTAGCGAGAGCACGTTTTCGGGTTTGCAAGTAACATCCATTGCTTCGTTTTCCAAAGCCAGTACGATACCGGCAGATTCCGCCTTTTTAATTGCGTCATCCCAATATCGATGGAGAAAATCAAAATCCGGTTCAAGCCCTCTGAATATATATGTACAATAATGGTTTATGACTTTGGCCCCGAAAAAAGCTGCCGCGTCGATTGCAACGCTAAATTCCCGCTTGTAGGCATCCAGATCTTTGTAAAATTCAGGATCATTTCCGATGCCAAATGTCAAACAACTAACGCTGCAACCCGCATCGTCAAGTTGTCTCTTCGCTTTCTCAAGATTTTTATCTGAAAACACATACCTATGAACCGGGACATTTTTATTACATTCAAGATTCGAACCCCACAGTTCAATATATCTAACGCCAAACTCCCGTGCCAACGGCAGTATGCTTTCCAAATTCTCATTCACGAACGTGTCTGAACTAATACCATACTTCATCATGTTGACGACCTCCCGACTTAATCGCCTCTATACCATCTTGCTGCTTTCTGTCCTAATTACCCAAAGCGCTTTTGACCGTTTGTAAATCTTTGATCAAAAGGCTCAACTGATCTTCTTCATTTAAATTTCTAAGCGGTGATTCACAATAGTAGTTTTCCATAATGAACCAGCCCTGATATTTCTGAGATACCAAGTAATCCATCTGCTTATAAAAGTCCATGGAACCCTTACCGAGCAAAGCGCCGCTCAGATCCGTGACTCCATCCTTAACATGAACTTGATCAATGATATAAGGATAAAGCGTATGCAGAGTATCTACCTGGTCATGTCCCCCCGTGAACCTGTAATTCATGGTATCAAACAAGATTTTGATATTTGGTCTGCCTACTTCTTTTATAAACCGGATATGCTCGTCAGCACGCAGCGCCGCCTCATGCATAATCGTGATACCGTATTGTCCGGCTTCGTCACAGCAAAACTGCAACGCTTTTACGGACTCGTCAAACGTTCTCTTGTCTTCAATCAATCCACTCAGAAAACTTGGGATTGATACGACTTTAATCTTCATGCGAGATGCCGCTTTCAGCCCGATTTTTATTTGTTCATACGCGATCCTGCCCTTTTCGGAATCGCGGCCGTGTGCGAAGTCGTTGACCGTCAGGTCGTTCAAGACAAGCGCCGGGAACTCAATCCCGTACTTCGCCCCGTCTTCAAGATAGGCGTCTTGAATTCGCTCTTGTGCTAAGGGATAGCCCTTCGCATAGCTTCCGAGTTCCAGATGGACGCCGTCAAGTCCCGCTTCATTCGCAAGCCTTACGGCATATAAGCCGTCCCCGGGCATTCCCCATTGCGTTACGCCGAACTTATATTTAATCCGCACCGCGCCATTTTCTTTATCCCGCATTGTAGTATCCGCCGTCAACCTTAATAATATCGCCGCAAATATAGTCCGAGGCTTTTGACGATAAAAATATGACCAGCCCTTTCAAATCTTGCGGCGTACCCCATCGTCCTTTCGGAATCCGATTTGAAATCATCTTGTTCGTCGCCTCATCCTCTAACAGTTCCTTATTAAGCGTTGTATTCATATACCCGGGGGCGATGGCGTTTACATTGATTCCTTTTCTGGACCAACTGTTCGACAAAGAACTGGTCAGTTGCGCAACACCGCCCTTTGAAGCCGCATACGCAGAAACATCAATACCACCGAAAAAACTAAGCAATGATGCTATATTAATGATTTTCCCTTCGCCCTGTTTGAGCATTACGCGGCCTGACAGCTGACAAAAGTGGAACATTGCCACAAGATTTATTTCTATCACACGATGCCAATCTTCTAGAGGAAAGTCTTCCGGAGGGACAATACGCTGAACACCTGCGCTATTTACAAGAATATCTATCCTTCCGCCCAGCAATTCAAGGCTTTTCTCAAACGCGCCCGTGCGTTCAGACTCGTTCATGATATTCGCGCTTACACCATACGCGTCATACCCCTTCTCCCGGAATTCAGCAACTGTATCGTCCAAGCATTTCGCGATATCGATAATCACAACCGAAGCGCCTGCCTCTAACAGTCCTTCCGCGATTCCTTTCCCGAGATTTTGAGCCGCTCCCGTGACAATCGCTTTCTTGCCGGTTATATCAAATAGTTCGTGTGTCATTGTATCCTCCGTTTCTCGGAGGAAGGCAAAAGCCTTCCTCCGAGTTTTCAAAAATATGTTCGTTTATTACCAGGTAAAATTATCGATATTGCTCGCATCAAATACAACCGGGTCTCCTATGAGAACAATGCCATTGTCCTTATCGATAATTTGGAGCTTGCCCAGACGTCCGGCCTCAATATAGCCGTCTTGCTTGGCTTTCTCTACATTTCCTTCCACTTGCACCTTGATCATATACATGGCGGCATAGCCAAGATCATACGGACTGTTTGCCGCACCGGACTTGGCCACCGTGCCTTCCTTAAAGTATTCCCTGATCAAGCTTGGAATGTTCATGATACCGCCTACCATGACCTTGCCTTCCATGCCCAACTGCTTAACCGCCTCTACGGCACCGGGTACCTCGTTCGTCGTCAACACGATCACTCCCTTGGTGTCGGGATGGCTACGGAGATAGTTCATGGTGGTATCCCGGCTTTTTACAACATCCTCGTCACCCGGGAGGACATCATCAATAATCATTTTCGGGTGATTTGCGGCAATGTACTTTCTTAACTCTTCGATCCATTTCGTTTGATTAGGGGCGGTGAGCGTTGATGTAAGGATAAGGAAATTCCCCTCGTCTGTTCCGGCGTCCTTGACCATGCATTCAGTTATTACCTTAGCGATACCTTCCGCCGTGAACTGGTTCATGAAGAAATCGCGTGTTTGCGGTTGGACGTCAGCATCCCAGGCAGAAGTAAAGACTCCGGCATCCTTCGCAGCTTGCATGGCTGGCGAAAGCGCGTCTTTGTCGTTTGCGGATACCGTGATGGCTGTATAGCCTTTTTGCACCCACTGGGAAATGATGTCGGCCTGCGCTGAAACATCCCCGTCAACAGGACCGTTGAAATCAAGTTTGTATCCAAGTTCATCGCACGCTGCCTGTGCGCCGTCACGCGCCGAAAGCATATAATTGTCACTCGTAAACTTCGGGCACATCCCAATTGTAACGGTTTCGGTTTCTGTTGCAGCGTCTGTACCGGTTTGGTCTTCTGTTGTGGCGTCTCCGGACCCTCCTTGTCCGCAACCTGCTAACATGACAAAAGCCAACATTAATGTGAACATGATAACTAAAGCCTTCTTCTTCATTTCAATCCTCCATTTCAAACATTAAATTTGTTGTACCTCTATATAACTTAATTCGGTCAGTCGACGAATAAGTTATAACCTTTTCCAATACACTCTTGCTTAAAGCCCCTTATACATTACGGCGGCATCATGGCCGCATATTATGTATTGGGGATCTTCTTCAGGCAATAGAGCCTTGATTTTTTCAGCGCTATTATAAAAATCATAATAATTCATTACTAAAGTAGCCGGCATTGCAGGCGAATCGGGATCGGGCGTGACCGCCAGTTCAATACCTTCATAATTCATCAGAGTATCAATCCACGGAAAACAGCAAATGGGAAGATGGAATTGATCTCCTACAAAGATCCTTAGACCATTCGTTGTATTTACGGCTAATGCTTGAGACCCACGTGTATGGCCAGGGGTTTTAATTAACCGAATCTCATTCATTAGATCCAAATCACCGTCGACAAGCATCAAGTTTGGATTGTTCTGCAACGGCAACACGGTATCGGGATCATACAGGCGCAACATTTTTTCCCTATGACACGGATTGAGACATCCAATCCATTCATCTCTTTGCACGATAGTTTTAGTACTTGGAAAATATTTTGCGTTGCCCGCGTGGTCAGCATGAAGATGTGTATAAATAAGCAGGTCAATATCCTCGGGGGCTAACCCGATTTTGCCTAATGATTCAAGGAACTGGACACTTGTAGCATAATAAGAATTAACCCCGTCATTAGAGCCATATGCATTCATACTTTCATTCATACCGTTGTCAATCAAGATATTCATTGTCCCGTCCTGGAGCAAAAATGCCTGACAGGGAAAACTAATTATCATATCTTCATCATATCCACTATCCGCGAGTTTGTTCTTCGGGCTCACTATATAACCACAAGGCACTACTGTGACTTTCCATTTCCCTTTGCCGCGCGAATCGGAATATTTTGCCATTGTACGTAGCCTCCTTCGACTTCTCAAATCGCTGGTTACCAATTGTAATTATCGATATTGCCCTTATTGAATACAAGCGGATCACCAAGAAGGACGATGCCTTTTTCCTTGTCGAGGATCTCCAATTTGCCCAAACGCCCGGCTTCGATATATCCATCCTGTTTGGCTTTTTCCACGTTCCCTTCGATTTGGGTTTTGATCAGGTACATGCCGGCGTAACCCATATCATAGGGACTACAAGCATAGCCTTGCTTCATCACCGTACCTTTCTTCAGTTGTTCACGAACCAAACTAGGGATGTCGGCGCTACCTCCAACAAAGACTTTCCCTTCCAGGCCAAGCTGTTCCACCGCTTCGACGCACGCCGGAGTAGAAAGGCATGTTAATGAGATCACACCTTTTGTATCCGGATGGCTACGGAGATAGTTCATGGTGGTATCCCGGCTTTTTACAACATCCTCGTCACCGGGTAAAACATCGGCTATCACAAATTTTGGATGTTCCGCTGCGGTATACTTCCTGATTACTTCAATCCATTCATTCTGGTTCGGTGCTGTTAGGGTTGAAGTGATAATCAGGAAGTTCCCTTCGTCAGTGCCTACATCTTCAATCATGCACTCGACAATAGTTTTAGCTAAGGCTTCTGACGTAAACGTTTGAACAAAGAAGTCTCGGGCTTGAGACTGAACGTCAGCGTCCCAGGTCGATGTAAAAACACCTGCCTCTTTCGCGGCTTCCATCCCCGGCGAGAGCGCATCGGGATCGTTCGCTGATACTGTGATGGCTGTATAGCCCTTTTGTACCCACTGAGAAATGATGTCAACCTGAGCGGATACATCCGCGTCTACAGGTCCGTTGAAATCGAGAGTATATCCCAGTTCCGCACAAGCCTCATCAGCGCCCTTTCCCGCTTCAATCATGTAGGAGCCGCTTGTAAGTTTGGGACACATCCCAACTGTAACGGTTTCGGTTTCTGTTGCAACGTCTCCGGACCCGGATCCTCCTTGCCCGCAACCTGCCAACATGACAAAAGCCAACATTAGTGTAAACATGAGAACGAAAGCCCTCTTCTTCATTTCAATCCTCCATTTCTAAAGCGGCATCATTGCCGCATATTATGTATTGGGGACATCAGAGTATCAGCTATTCGACATTCTTTCCTAGGATTCGATTCAGCAATATGCTGGCGAGTATGAAGATACCTGTGATGAAAAGCGCCCAATCGCCTCTCACGCTGATCATCGTCAAACCGTTGTTCAAAATAGCGAGAATGGCCACACCGAGGACAGTTCCTCCGATTGTTCCCTTACCTCCTTTGATATCTGTACCGCCCAGCACCACGGCCGCAATGACGTTCAGTTCCATTCCAATCGCAGCATTGCCGCGAGCAGTACTAAGTCTCGATGTATAGATAATCGCGGCAATCCCTACCAAAAGGCCCATAAGGACATAAATAGCGATTTTGATTCTGTCACTGCGGATTCCGGAGAACTTCGCCGCTTCCTCGTTATATCCGATTGCGGAAACATAGGTTCCAAACGGCGTCTTTGCGAAAACAATCCAAATAATCACTCCGATTATTGCCCATATAAAAAGTTGAGCCGGGACGACGCCGCCGATATAGTATCTCCCAAGGAGCGCGAAACTGCCGGGGAATACGGAAACAGCCTTCGCGTTGGTCACGGCATAGGAAAGACCGCGATAGAGGGAGTACGTCCCGAGCGTAACGACAAACGGATGCAATTTGCCCTTGACGATCATGAACCCGTTGAACGCTCCGCCCAAAATGCCGACAAGTAAGCCCATAACGATTGAAATACCAAACGGCACGCCTGCCTGATACGTGAAGCCCACAGTAACCGAGACGAGCGCGATTAGTGATCCGAGGGAAAGATCAATTCCTCTTGTCATGATGATAAACGTCATGCCAAACGCAATGATTCCAATCTCCGTATAGTTCCGCAAAGTCTCAAACAGGCTTCCTGCCGTAAGGAATCTTGGCTCTTGTGAAAAAATCATTATCTCAATTATGATGATCGCGATCAGAATTAACTTCCTTGCCGCATCTGTTTTCATGAAAGCAGATACTCGAGTTTTTACCCTTCTTGTTTCAAGAAATTTCGTCAAATTATTCATAGTGTCTGTTCACCACCTTATGTCTCACAGCATCAACAGTAACGGCCAGTAAGATAACTAAACCGAACATAAATATTTCAAATGTTCCGGGAACCGCCATTATGCTCATTCCATTTAATATGATTCCCAACAGAATGGATCCAATAAGCGGCGCAAAAGCTGATCCACGCCCACCATCCATGGAAGTTCCTCCAATCGCGACTGCGGCGATAACTTTTAACTCATAATTTGTTCCGACAATCGCCTGTACCTGACCGATCTGCGAAAAAAGCACTACGCCAGCAAGGCCACAACATAAGCCCAAGTACACGAAAGTCCTGATAAGTGTGCTGTTAATTGGAAGACCTGCGAGTCTGGCCGCGCGCATATTGCCCCCGATAGCATAGACATTCCGACCCCACTCGGTATGCTCACTCAGATAAAGGAATATTAGAAATACGATTAACAGAATGTAGCTGGAGATATTGATACCGAGAAAACCACTCATCCCGAGACCTCGTTGTCCCGGGAGCACGCCGAGGGCGCCATCGCCGAAATATACAAGTACTAATCCACGTAGTACATTCATTGTTGCAAGGGTAACGATGAACGAAGGTATTTTGACTAATGCGACCAGTACACCATTTAAGATTCCACAAATTCCCCCAAAAATGACTGCTGCAACCGCACCTACCAATGCTGATCCCGACGCGTTTGTTACTAGACCGAACGCATAGCAACATACAGCCAACACAGAGCCTGTGGAAATATCAATCTCCCCTGCCAAGATCACTTGGTTGAGCCCTATGGCCATGATACCGATAATCGACGACTGCATAATGATCGCTTCGATGTTCTGAGAAGTCAGAAACCCTTTCGCCACAATCGAAAAATACAAGAACAAGGCTATTATAAAGATGATGGATGGCGTTGTGGGCTTTGAAAACAACCGCACCCATACCGAGACGGCAGACATGTCCTCTCGTACTACATTATCAACTTCCAATTTGCGACTCCTTCCTGATCAATTGCCATTCGACAACATCGCTGGCAGGTAATCGGGATTCACGATTCCCGATAACGCCGCTCCAACGACTTCCTGATTGATTTGCTCGTCCGTAAATTCAGCATTCAGCCTTCCCTCGTACATTACTAACACCCGATTGGACATCGACAGGATTTCCGTTAATTCCGAGGATATTAAAAGGATTGCTTTGCCTTCTTTCGCCATATTCGATATCAGTTTATATATTTCTGATTTTGCACCTACATCAATGCCCCGTGTCGGTTCATCCATCAGGATGATATCGGGATCTCTCGCCAAGATCTTTGATATGACGACCTTTTGCTGATTTCCTCCGGATAATTGGCTGACAGGCGCATCTGGTCCTGCTCCTCTTATTTCGAGAGACTTAAAGTATGTTTCAATCAAATCGCATTCTTTTTTACGGTCAACAAACCAATTACGCGATATGAGTTTTAAAGACGACAAAACCAAATTTCGGCCGATACTGATTGGCAATATCAAACCTTGAGACCTGCGTTCTTCCGGGAGATAGGCAATACCTAGCTCCAGCGCATTTTCAGGGGAATTGATTTCGACCTCTTCTCCTCGGATAAAAATTTTGCCGTTCGTTTTCTTTATGATGCCGTATATCGTCTGCGCCACTTCGCTCCTGCCGGCGCCAACCAACCCGGCTAATCCGACGATTTCGCCCTTGCGCAATTCAAAGCTGACATTCTGATATCTATGCTTGGAAGACAAGTTTTCAACTTTCAACACGACTTCCCCAACATTTCCTCTTTCCCGGCTGAAGAATTCTGACAGAGGGCGGCCAACCATCATGTTAACCAACTTCGTATAGTCAAAGTTTTTTATTACATCCGACCCGATCCATTTGCCATCGCGCAGCACGGTGATATGATCGGCAATTTTAAAGATCTCTTCAAATCTGTGCGAGATATAGATGATTCCAATACCTTTCGCCTTCAGTTCGTTAATGATAGAAAACAAGCGCGTTGTTTCCCTTTCGGACAGCGCCGCGGTCGGTTCGTCAAACACGATAATCTTCGCTTTACGCAATAAGGCGCGCACAATTTCTATCATCTGCCGGTTGGCGGCGGACAAATGTTTTACTTGAGCAGTGACATCAATATCCACACCGAGAGAAGCAAGCACCTCTCTTGCTGTGTTGCGCATCGCATTTTTATCGATAAACCCTCTCTTCTTCGGCCTGCTTCGTCCCACAAACAGATTCTCCGCCACATCAAGTTCGGGGAAGAGGTCTATCTCTTGCGGAACCATACAGACCCCGGCCATTTCCGCATCATGGGTGCTTTTGAATTCGACCGGTTTATGATTGATTTCAATTTCACCGGCCGTTCTGGTATAAAGACCGTAGAGTATCTTCATTAACGTGCTTTTTCCGGCGCCGTTCTCTCCCAATAGCGCATGAACTTCGCCTGCGCGAATCTCGAAATTGACGTTCTGTAAAGCTTTCGCTCCTCCGAAAACTTTTGTGATTGATTTCATTCTGCACAAAACTTCGTTGCCGCTCACGCAACTGTCTTTCAGTCCATTCTCCGATTCCATCTTCGTATCCTCCAAATTATCTGCCCGCGAAAAGGAAAACCCGATTCAGATGCGCGTGAATCCACCATCGAAATTCAACGCCGAACCTGTGATGAACCTCGCTTTGTCACTGCAGAGAAATGCCACAAATTCGCCGATTTCTTCAGGTTCCGCCATTCTTCCCAGAGGAATATCAGCCACCCACTCACGTTCAAACTCCTCGGTTGTTTTACCTTTCTGCTTGCTGAAATTGATGATAGCGTCCCGAATCATTTCCGTATTCACCAAGCTCGGACACACCGCATTGACAAGAATCCCGTACTGCGCCAGTTCCAATGCCAGACATTGCGTCAACATATTGACTGCGGCCTTGGAGCTGCAATAGGCCGCGTTATTCTTTTCAGCCAGTTTCGCCGATCTTGAAGAAATATTAATGATGCGACCGGAACGTTGTTCCATCATGTATTTGATCGCGGCCTTGCAACAAATATAGGTACCTTTGATGTTGATGGCAAAAGTCTTATCCCACATCGCTTCCGTAGCTTCCCATACGGGGGACTGCAAAGCGATGCCCGCCGCGTTCACGACGATGTCAATCCTGCCGTACTCTGCGGCGATACGATCGAAAACCTCAAATATCCGCCCGCTGTTTGTAATGTCCAAAGCAATGGATTTCGCGTTGCCTCCTGCCGCCCGAATTGTCACGGCGGTTTCCTCCGCGCCTTTTTCATTCAGGTCAAGACAAACTACGGTCGCTCCGTATTTGGCAAGCACGTATGAAGTCCCTTTTCCGATTCCTGAGGCGGAACCTGTGACGACCGCGATTTGGTTACTCAGCATCTTGTCACCTCTCCTAATTCTGATCTTTGCGTTAACGTCCGATTTCTTTTAGTACATCATCCAGGAATTTTTTGCAACGTTTGATATCCGGATAATCTATATGCTCAATGATAAGCGGCATATTCGGATCGATCCTGTACAACCGTTCATATACCTTTTTATGATTCAATATTCCCAATCCCGGCGCCGGTAATGCGATCCCTCCGCTGATATGTAAGTGCCGTTCCGTGGCGCTCGGATAGTCAGCTTTATCCGTTTTGTACAAATCTTTTGCGTGCGCGATCTTCACCTTGTCGCCGACCGCGTTAAAAATTCTGTCGATCTCCGAATCCATATTATCGATATTATCAACGCTGAAATAGTTTGACACATCCATTAACAAGCCCAAAGACCCGTGATGTAGGTCGGCAAACAGCCTCTGGACCTTCTCGACCGAATTGATGACCGTGGCGATGTATGGTTCCACAAGAAACGTTGCGCCGTAATCATAGGCATATTTCACGATATCCAGTACGATTTCGTATGCTTCCTGATAACCTTCTTCGGTGTCGTTTTTCTCGTGATGGGTCCACCCCAGTTTGCTGAAAGTGCCCACTTCGCTGACCACATACGGACTGCCCAGTTCATTTGAAAGTTTGATCAGCTTTTTGACTCGCCCAATATTGTTTTTCCGCTTTTCCGGATCCGAAGCTACGATGTTTGCGTCGGCCGAAATCGCGGCCAAATACAGGCCTTCATCACGAATGACGTTTCTGATTTCCCTGCACTGCTTCGCATCAAGATCTTCAAGATCGGTTTTTCCGACGCTGTTCTCAAGAACCAAGCACGTGAATCCATCTTTTTTGATTTCGCGAATTGCTTCTTTGAAATCTTTTGGATAATAGCTACTGATGATACCGAGTGATAACATTTTTTTCCTCCCTCCACAGATGACCCCGCCGAATATCTCTCCAAAATCACTACTTTTGCGCCATTAATCTCATAGCCAGAAACTCCATGACAAAATGGCTCCCGCAACCACTAACGAATACACTATTCAGGAACCATTCCCTTCCTTCAACTGGATCATCCAATATGTATGTAGCGATTACCTTGTCAATATGTTTTTTCGTGTTTTTATCTCACTTTATCGATTTCGCCAGCGCCATACCTACAGCCATAGATATCCCCTGTCTCAGCGCCCCTGTAGACGCCTCGATCCCGGGTGTTTTTAGACGGTCACAGTGCCTTAGAAGCATACTTCCGGGAGCGTCGAATCTCTTAACTTTTAATCGGAAAAAGGTCTAGATCGGCCAGAATAACATGAATGTCGGACTTGCGTGCCCTTTTGACAGAAACAAGACGGTCCCTGTCGGGCTTATGTACATTGGAGGGGTCAAATTTAAGTATCCCGTAGTAGAGAATTGTCAGCACCTCTACGATGGATAAAGACCCTCCCGGATGTCCGGACCCCGCAAAAGAAAGCATGGTGATCAGGTTATGCCGGACCTTTTCCGACATTTTTTTCAGATACTTGTTTGTTGTTTCAGAAACCTCGTCAGATATCTTATTCATTTTTTCCGCTCCCCATGAGTTTTATTTGTTTTGATAAGATACAGCAT
>DATMXY010000103.1:0-3478 GCA_035561275.1 Anaerovoracaceae bacterium
AATTAAATAAGCCTGAGCCGATAAATCTGTAAATACTGGGAGAATAGCGTGGAAAAATTTACTTTTCAAAGTCAGCCAAAGCTGAGAATGCTGTCGGATGAACAAATTATCGCGATTCATGAAAAGGCGCTGAACATTCTGGAAAATACCGGAGTATATTTTCAGGGAGAGGAGGCGCTGCAGGTTTTAGCAGAAAACGGGGCAAATGTAGACTTCAATACGAAGACAGTAAAATTTCCTCCCCGGATGGTCAGGGAAGCCATTGAAAAGACGCCTGGTTCGTTCCGGCTCTATAACAGAGACGGGGAGCCGGCGGCTGCGCTTGGAGAAGGTCATGTCTATTTCGATCCGGGTTCTTCCGGTATCCGCTTCCTTGAATCTGACGGCAGGACTGCCAGAGAGGCGGTGGGATCCGATCTGGTGAAAATTGCCAAGGTCTGCGAGGTGATGGATCATGTCGATCTGCTCGCGACAGCGCTGACTCCCTACGACATCCCGAAAAATATCGGCGACAGCTTTCGAGTTTACGCACTTCTGAAACATTCAACGAAACCTTTCATTACAGGAGCATATTCCGCAAAAGGCGTGAGAGCCATCAGGGAACTGCTGGCGGCGGACGCCGGCGGTTATGACGCTTTGAGGGCCAAGCCCCGTGCAATTCTTGACATTACTTCCCTGCCTCCGTTAAAGTGGACTGAGGTCAGCTGCCGGAATATTCTTGACGCGGCGGCTTATGGTCTTCCCATAGAAACCATTTCCGTTCCGCTGATGGGAACCGCGGCGCCGGCCACCCTGGCAGGCTGTGTACTGCTGCATACGGTGGAAACGCTGAGCGGCGTTGTGCTGATCCAGTTGGTCAATCCGGGTAACCCCATTGTTTACGGCAGTGCGCCGATGTATTTCGATATGAAGCATATGACCACCTCGCTGAACTCCATTGAAACCAATCTCATTGGGGCGGCCTGCGCACAGATGGGAAAATACTACGGAATGCCGGTCCACACCTATGCCGCCCTGAGTGACGCAAAGCTGAACGACTCCCAGGCCGGTCTTGAAACCGCCGTCAGCGGCATTGTGGCGAGCCTGGCCGGTATCGACGTCATTTCCGGACCAGGTATGCTGGATTTCTGCAACACCTTCAGTTTGGAAAAGCTCGTAATCGACAACGAAATCTGCGGCATGGCCCACAGGCTTTTAAAGGGGATCGAGTTCACGGAAGAAACCCTGGCTGCAGGACTTATCTCTGAAATAGGCTCATCCGGCGATTACCTTTCCACAAGGCATACCCTGAAATGGTTTAAAAAGGAGCCCTATCTTCCATCAAATGTAATAGACCGTCAAAATTTTGAAAAATGGCATGAATCCGGGGGTAAATCCAGCTTTGACCGCGCCTGGGAGATCGTTGAGGGGATTCTGAAGAATCCCGGAGCATCTGCGCTGCCGCCGGAAAAGAGTGAAGCGTTAGATAACGCGTGGAAAACCATCGCCCTGGAGGACGGCGAGCTGGATGAAGCCGCCGTCAGGGCAACCTTTGTATAAAAAAGTATGTGGAAGGGAGGTATCCGGAAGGTTACTGTCATTCAAAAAATGGAGCGTTTATATCTTTAAGAGAACCATGAGAGACATAATCCGATTTTTTAATTTTAAGGAGGGTAACTGATGGAAATCAATGATACTGATACCAAATTAAAGAGAAGTCTAAAACCAAGACATATGCAAATGATTGCAATCGGCGGAGCGATTGGAACCGGATTATTCGTAGCGTTGGGATATAATATCACCGCAGCCGGACCCGGCGGTGCGCTGGTCGCTTATGCAGTCATGGGCGTTCTGGTCTATTTCCTGATGACAAGTCTTGGTGAAATGTCAACGGAGATTCCGATTACGGGATCCTTTGCCAGCTATTGTACCAGATTCGTAGATCCGGCTCTTGGATTTGCGGTGGGCTGGAACTATTGGTTTTCCTGGTCGATCACGGTTGCGCTGGAACTCGTTGCCGCCGATCTTCTGATCAAATTCTGGCTGCCCGACGCCAACGCTTTCCTCTGGAGCGCTATATTCCTTGCATTACTTTATGGTCTTAATTTTATCTCTGCGCGCGGCTACGGAGAAGGCGAATTCTGGTTTGCCGGTATCAAAGTTGTAACGGTCGTCGTATTCCTGATCCTGGGCGTACTGATGATCCTTGGAATCATGGGCGGAACAAGCCCGGGATTCAGCAACTGGACCAATGGGGAAGCGCCTTTTGTCGGAGGCTTCATGCCTGTGCTGGCAGCATTCCTGCTTGCCGGATTCTCCTTCCAGGGTACGGAAATTGTCGGTATTGCGTCCGGTGAAAGCGAAGATCCCGCAAAACAGGTGCCGAAAGCAATCAAAGCCGTTTTCTGGCGCATCATGATCTTCTACATCGGCGCCGTAGCGGTTGTCGGCTTTCTGCTTCCGTATACCGACGAAAATCTGCTCAAAACCGGAATCGAAAATCTGGCGGTAAGCCCGTTCACGCTGGTCTTCGAGAGAGCCGGCCTGGCGATTGCGGCGTCCGTTATGAACGCGGTAATCATAACCTCCGTATTGTCCTGCGGAAACGCCGGCATGTACGTTTCCACCAGAATGCTGTATTCTCTGGCCGAGGAAGGAAAAGCGCCGAAGTACTTTATGAAAGTCAATAAACGGGGCGTTCCGCTCCGCGCTTTGAACGCGACAACCTTAATCGCGGCAGCCTGCTTCCTGACCTCTCAATTCAGCGTCAACACTGTTTATTACTGGCTCCTGAATGCTTCCGCATTAACGGGATTCATTGCCTGGCTGGCAATCGCGATTTCTCACTATTTCTTCAGACGTGCTTATATCGCACAGGGCAACCGTGTCGAGGATCTGAAATTCAAAGCCAAATTCTATCCTTTCGGACCCCTGTTTGCCGCTATTCTTTGTGCGTGCATCATCATCGGCCAGTTCTATGCTTACGGCGACTTTTCCGTACTGGGCTTCTTCGTAGCCTATATCGGACTGTTCATCTTCTTTGCCTGCTATTTTGGATATAAGGCAGTGAAAAAGACAAAGTTCGTCTCGCCGTTGGAAGCGGATCTGAAACATCATGAAAAATAAAGACGTGACCCCGTGACTTTTTAGATAGGCTAAAAAATAAGTATTACTTGATAAACAATCGATTCTCATGGTTCTCAGATTCGAATAGACACTGTACATAGACACAGCTGTAAGGACGGCAGGATATCCGCCGCGGCTTATATAGAAGGAATAGGCTCTTAGCGCTATGCAGGAGCTTATTCTTTTTTGATTATGAAATGCGAGGAGGCCTCCGTCAGGGAACTTTCGTTGCATTGACAACGTCTAAATCTCAGATATAATGGGAATATAACGAGGCGAAAAATATACCCGCCTCGATATAACGCGCAGATGGCAGTAGAAATCTACAAATCGAAGATTTGTGATTTCTTTGCATAAGTTCGCCAACAATTTG
>DATMXY010000104.1:0-3382 GCA_035561275.1 Anaerovoracaceae bacterium
AATTAGTTGCTATATTTTATTTGGAAGGGTGGTTGAAAGCAGCAATGAAAAAAGATCAGACGAAGCAGCGCTGGAAGCTCGGTAAAAGAATCAGGGGAGGATTTACAAGAATAACATTTGTAATTATTGCAATGATGCTGATCAGTATCGCATCAAGCGTGATACTGGCGTCATTTGCCAGGGGGATTTACGACGGCCCGTATCAGCGCATGGTGGTTGTCGATCAGATAGAACTGGGATTGGAAAATCTGCAGCGGTATCTTTATACTGCTATTTCCGAGGACAATCCGGCATTGATCAATTCGGCGGCTTCTCAATTTGATATAAGCTGGAAAACCCTCGACGAAAATATACAAACGCTGAAAAGCATGTCCACCGAAGAGGAGATTGTAGAGATCGACGTATTTAAAGGCAAGGTCGACAGGGCAAATGATTCCTCTAAAAGGATTCTGACAGTGCTTACAACATTTGACGCAAATAATGAGAATGAAAACAGGGCGGCGCTGGTGATGATGAGGGGGGAAGCGATTCCGACCTTTAACAGCGCGGCGGTAGCTTTGGTTGCGCTGAAAGATCAGTCGGAAAAGGCGGCCGCGGACTATCTCCGAAATGCGACGTATGCGCAGATCCTGGTCATAGGCTTTATGGCAATTCTGCTGATCATCAGCATCGTTATTTCGCGCGTGGTCAGCAAGCGTTTGGAAAAAGAGATCACCGTTCCGGTGGAGGAACTGGTGGAAGTCAGCACCAAGCTTTCCAGAGGGGAAACCGACATTACCATTACTTATGACAAGGAAAACGAACTGGGCGTACTGGCCACCAGCATGAAAGGAATCGTCACCGCGCTGAATAATTTGATCGGCGAGGCTGATTCCCTGACCCGGTCCGCAGTGGAAGGTGATCTGGAAAGCCGCGGCGATGCGGAGAAATTCGAGGGCAGTTACCGCGAAATCATTCAGGGGGTCAACAATACTCTTGACGCTCTCATCAATCCGCTGAAAACGGCGGCCGGTTATATGGAGCAGATCAGTAAAGGGCAGATCCCGGAAATGATAACCGAAGAGGCCAGAGGCGAATTCAATGATATCAATAACAGCATCAATACCTGCATCGACGCGGTAAACAGACTGGTCGAAGATACCGGTGACCTTGTCCACGCGGCAATCCACGGCAAATTGCACCAGAGAGCCGAAAGCAGTTTACACGGCGGGGATTTTGCAAAGATTATAAATGGCGTAAACAAGACCATCGACACGCTGGTGGGACATATCGACGCCCTGCCTTCCCCGGTTATGATCTTAAATTCGGATTTTGAAATTCAATTTGTAAATAAAGCGGGAGCCGACGCCGTTGGCCTGTCCCAGGAGGAACTGGCGGGGACCAGATGTGACGACAACTTCCATATTGACGGCTTCAATACGGAAAACTGCGCCTGCCTGAAGGCGATGACCCAGGGCGAAATGGCGGTCGGGGAAACCTCTGCCCGGCTGGGTGAAAAGGAGCTTGAGATTTCTTATACAGGCATTCCGCTTACCGATGAAAACGAGGAGATCATCGGAGTACTGGAATTGATCATCGATCAGACAGATATTAAGAACGCGGCGCGCCAGGCGGAGAAAAATGTGGAGATCGCGAAGAAACAGGCGGAATTCCAGGAGCAGGAAGTGGATCAGCTCATCGTAAATCTTGAGAAGCTGGCAGCGGGAGATCTGTCCATCGTGACCTTTGAAAGGGAGACCGACGATGATACGCAGAGGATCGGAGAAAACTTCGCCAGGATCAATACCTACCTGAATAACTGCGTTACGGCGATACAGGCGCTCATCAGCGACGCAGGGGAAATGACGAAGGCGGCCCTGGAAGGGGTCCTGGACCACAGAGCGGATACGTCAAAACACGGCGGCAGCTTTGCCATGATCATGGAGGGCCTGAATCAAACCCTGGACGCCGTCGTGGATCCCATCTTCAATGCTCTGGGGATCATGAAGGCCATGGAGCAGGGAGAACTCGGCACCCAGATGGAGGGCGATTATCAGGGCGACTATGCGGCTGTCAAAATGGCCATGAACCAGACAATCAAGAATATTCAAAGCTATATCAGTGAAATTTCAAGCGTTTTGTCCGAGGTCGCGGCCGGAAACCTGAATCTTTCCATTACCGCGGATTATAAGGGGGACTTCATAGAAATTAAAGAATCCCTGAACAATATCATCGTGACTTTGAGCCAAGTAATGGGAGAGATCAGCGACGCCGCGGACCAGGTATCCACCGGTTCCAGGCAGGTATCCGACGGAAGCCAGACGCTTTCCCAGGGCTCGACGCTGCAGGCCGGCTCCATCGAGGAACTCACTTCCTCCATTTCCGAGATTGCGGAACAGACGAAACGCAACGCGGTCAACGCAAGTCAGGCCCATGAACTGGCAAACCAAGTGAAGGAAAATGCGGAGCAGGGCAATGTACAGATGCACGGTATGCTCAAATCCATGGAAGAAATCAATGCATCTTCAGCCAATATTTCGAAGATCATCAAGGTTATCGACGACATCGCGTTCCAGACCAATATCCTGGCTTTGAACGCCGCGGTGGAAGCCGCCAGGGCCGGGCAGCACGGTAAAGGCTTCGCAGTGGTGGCGGAAGAGGTAAGGAATCTTGCGGCAAGAAGCGCGGCAGCGGCGAGGGAGACCACGGATCTTATCGAAGGGTCTATCAACAAGGTGAAGGCCGGAACAAAGCTGGCAAATGAAACGGCCTCCGCGCTGAATGAGATCGTAAAGGGGATCGAAAGCGCGGCGGGTATTGTCGGAGATATCGCCAATGCGTCCAATGAGCAGGCGTCGGCTATCGCACTTGTCAATAAAGGGATCGGACAGGTTTCGGAAGTAGTCCAGAACAATTCCGCCACAGCGGAAGAGAGCGCCGCCGCCAGCGAAGAACTTTCAAGCCAGGCGGAGCTTCTGAAGGAAATGATGGCAAGATTCCAGTTGAATAAGGGGGCAAAATCCCTTTCGGGAAACCATGGCCAAACGAGGCTTCTTGAAGAGGCCGTCCACAGAAGCCATGCTGCCCTGAAGGATGAAATCTCTAAGGAAGGCGATGCGGATGCGGATATCGAAAAAGATAGCCCTGAAATGAAAGAACAAAAGAATAAAGAACTGAAGAATAAAGAGCCGAAGGGCAAAGAGATCAAAAGCAAAGAATCAAAGAGCAAAGAACCAAAGAACAAAGAACCGAAAATCATGTTCTCCGAGGATGATTTCGACAAATATTGATCTTAAAGAAAACAATCAATTATTCTCCAAATAAAGATACTTCCAGGATACTTCCGGCGAAGTATCTTTATTTTTCTTGAATTGATCAGACAGAAAAAGAACGACGGTGCCGG
>DATMXY010000105.1:0-12445 GCA_035561275.1 Anaerovoracaceae bacterium
GAATATCAGAGAGATTTACGATGAGATGTCGTTACAAATAGATAAAAAAAGGATGATTTTAGACGCCCCGATGAAGGAATATACTTCCTTCCGGGCGGGCGGCAATGCCGCGCTGCTCATACAGCCGGGAAATGCGGAGGAATTGGCTTTTGCGCTGAAAACATTCACTGCACGTGACACGGAACATATGGTCATCGGTAACGGCTCCAATTTGCTGGTCAGGGATTCGGGTTACCGCGGGGTCATCCTGCGGATGGGCGAACCCTTCCAGCATATCGCGACCGATGGCGGCCGCCTGGAAGCGGGGGCGGGCGCCCTGCTTTCCACAGCCGCCAGGGAGGCCCTGGGAGCATCCCTTACCGGCCTGGAATTTGCCGCCGGGATCCCTGGCACCGTGGGTGGGGCGGTCTTCATGAACGCCGGGGCCTATGACGGCGAGATCTCACAGGTCCTGGAAAGCGCTGAGCTCCTGTCGAAGGACGGCGCCCGGACCTTTACGCTGAGTAAGGGAGAATTGGAGCTGTCCTACCGGCACAGCCTCTTACAGCAGACGGGAGACGTTCTTCTGAAGGCGGTTTTCCGGCTTGAAAAGGGAGAACGGGAAAAGATCAATGATAAAATGAAGGAACTGGCGGCAAAACGGACTGAAAAGCAGCCGCTGAACTACCCCAGCGCAGGCAGCTTTTTCAAGCGCCCCCCCGGCCATTTCGCGGGAAAGCTGATCCAGGACTCCGGGCTCCGCGGCCTCACCGTCGGCGGCGCACAGGTATCGGCTCTCCATGCGGGCTTTATCATCAATACCGGCGGAGCTACCGCGACGGACATTGTCGACCTGATGGAGATCGTCAGAAGCACAGTTTTTGAGAAATTCGGTATATTGCTGGAGCCGGAAGTAAGAATAATCGGAGAGGAGCTGTAAGCATTCATGAAATATAAAGAAAGCAACAACAGCCAATACCGGTTGTTATATGACCTCCATACCCACACCACCTTCTCCCACGGGAAGGGTTCCATAGAGGACAACGTCAAAACGGCCGTCGCGAGAGGACTGAAGACCGTCGGGATTTCCGACCACGGCCCCGGCCACGTGACCTACGGTATCAAGCGGAAAAATATTTCCGTCATGCGGGACGAGATTGAGCGGCTCAAGCCACTTTATCCCGGGATCGGGATCCTGCTGGGCGTTGAGGCGAATATCATCAATCCCTCGGGCAGGCTGGACGTAACCGACGAGGAACTGAATCAGTTCGATTACATTCTCGCCGGGTACCATTACGGTGTTTTCGGGGAAAAGCCGGTCTTTGCCCTGGGCGTCCACGCGCGGAATCTCGTTGTAAGCGGATGGCTGCACAGGAGCACAAAGTCGCAGGCAAAGCTGAACACAGAGCTGACGGTCAAGGCGATCTACGAAAATGAGATAAAAATATTGACCCATCCCGGAGATAAGGGTGCCTTCGATATCGGGGAAATTGCCCTGGCCTGCGCGGACCGGGGGACCCTGATGGAAATCAGCACCTGGCATAACTGGCTCACGGTAGACGGCATCAGACAGGCGGCAAAGACAGACACCCGTTTTGTCATCAGCAGCGATGCCCACACGCCGGAACGCATCGGAGACTGCCTGGGCGCGGTGGTGCGCATCCGGAAGGCCGGACTGGACTTTGAGCGGGTGGAGAATCTCATTGTCGAGGAAAAATGACAACAGAAAATCTGAATTGAAAAGCAACGCAGCATTACGGAAAATTGGCAAGCAAAAGAGGATAAAACAATGGAAGTAATCATCGTAACAGGCTTATCGGGAGCGGGCAAGAGCCAGGCCGTCAACTGCATGGAGGACCTTGGCTATTACTGCATCGACAATATGCCGCCGGCATTGATCAACAATTTTATGGACCTGATCATGCGGGATAAGGTTATCATTGAAAAAGCGGCATTTACCATCGATATCAGGGGCGGCGAATTTTTTGACGACCTGAAATCGACGCTGGAAGAACTGAAAAATGCCGGTTTAAAATTTAAAATCATGTTTCTGGAAGCTTCAGATGAGGTTTTGATCCGGAGGTTCAACGAGACAAGGAGGGCCCATCCTCTTGCCTGCGCGGGTAACACGCTGGAGGGCATCATCCTGGAGCGCCAGCGCCTGCTTGAAATCAGGAAGATCTCCGATTATATCATTGACACTTCCAATATGAAATCAGCCCAGCTCAGCGAAGAGATCAAGAAGCTGCTGCTTACGGAGGAAGAGAACCCGAACTTTACCATCAGCATCCAATCCTTCGGTTATAAGCACGGGATCCCGCTGGACGCAGATATGGTGTTTGACGTGCGGTTCATCCCGAATCCCTTTTATCTGAAGAGTATGAGAAGGCTGACGGGAAACAGCGAAAAGGTGAGCAATTACGTCCTTAAATTCCCCCAGACCCAGGAGTTCATCCAGACGGTCCACGACCTGATCAACAAACTGATTCCCTATTACACCAAAGAGGGCAAATACCATCTGGTCGTCGCTTTTGGCTGCACAGGCGGCCAGCACCGCTCCGTAGCCATTGCGAATGAGCTTTCCAGGCAGTTTCTGGAGGAAGGGAAGCGCGTAATCAACGTGCACCGCGATCTGTAGAAAGCTTGCGCAGATAATTTTGCGCAAGACGAGGCGCGGCGAATAAAGGCGAAGGACGCGTATACAGACATACGCAAGCGAGCCTGAAGGCGCCTGCAACAAAGTATTGCACAAAATTAGCAAGCAAGAAAGGAAATATGGATGACAGACGGACGCAATATAGGACCCAAAATTGCAGTGATCGGCGGAGGCACCGGCTTATCGGTCATCCTCCGGGGGATAAAAAGAATAACGGATAACCTGACGGCAATCGTGACGGTCGCCGACGACGGAGGCGGCTCGGGAAAATTGAGGGAAGACCTGGGCATGCTCCCGCCGGGTGATATCAGGAGCTGTATCCTTGCTATGGCCGATGAAGAGGGGCTGATGCAGGAACTGCTGAGGTATCGCTTTACCGAGGGCATGCTGGAAGGCCAGAATTTTGGAAACCTGCTCATCGCGGCCCTGAACGGGATCTGCGGAAATTTCGAAGAGGCGGTGGCCAAAACCAATGAGATCCTCCGCGTGAAGGGGCAGGTACTTCCCGTGACGGGCAGCGACGTCCGCCTGTGCGCCAGACTGCAAAACGGTTCTCTGGTTTACGGCGAATCCAGGATACAGCCCGAGGTGATCCGCCAGAAAAGCCCCATTGATAAAGTCAGCCTGACGCCGGAAAAACCGGCCGCCACGGAGAAGGCACTGGAGGCGATCAGCAGGGCGGATCTGATCCTCATCGGCCCCGGCAGTTTATTTACGAGCATCATCCCCAACCTTCTCGTGGACGGCATCTCCGAGGAGATCAGGAATGCGGCCTGCAGAAAGGTCCTGATCTGCAACATGATGACACAGCCGGGGGAGACAGACGGTTATTCGGTATGGGATCATGCGGCCAGGGCCGGGGAATATCTTGGGGAAGGGATCATAGAATATGTCGTTGCCAACAACGAGGTGATTGGCGCCGACGCATTGAAGCACTACAGGGAAGACGGTGCGGAGCAGATCATTCCCACTCCGGAAGACAGGCGGCTCCTCCAGGAGAAGGGAATCACCCTCATTGAAAATAATTTTGTGGAGATCAAAAAAGGATACATACGGCATGACGCCGACCGCATCGCCAGCGTGGTCTCGAGCCTGATCGGCGATTGAGCCAGTGACAAAGTGTATTGCGCACAGACATACGCAAGCAAGCCTGAGGACGCCAGCAACAACGCAGACAAAGTCTGCTCCGACTCGCTCCGCTCGCTGCTGTCCGTTTTGCCGGCCAAGCGAGCTTGGGGCAAAAAGGCACAGCATTACGTGAAAGTAACAAGCAAAAGGAGAAAAAAGAAATGGAAAAACTTATCATTACGGCGGCAATATGCGGCGCCGAGGTTACGAAAGAACATAACCCCGCGGTGCCATACACCGTGGAGGAAATTGTGAGGGAGGCAAAATCCGCTTATGGCGCAGGCGCCTCTATTATCCACCTCCACGTCAGAAAAGACGACGGGACCCCGACCCAGAACAAGGACAGGTTCCAGTCCTGTGTCGACGCGATCCTCGCGGAGTGCCCCGATGTGATCATCCAGCCTTCTACGGGCGGCGCGGTTGGAATGACCGACCTGGAAAGGCTGCAGTCCACAGAGATCGTCCCCACGCCCGAATTTGCCACCCTGGATTGCGGCACTCTAAATTTCGGCGGCGACGAGATCTTTATCAACACCGACAACACCATTTTCAATTTCGCCAAGATCATGAAGGAAAGAGGGATCAAGCCGGAGCTGGAAGTCTTCGATAAGGGCATGATCGATATCGCCCTGAAGGCGCACAGGAAGGGACTGCTTGTGGAGCCGCTCCATTTTGATTTCGTCCTGGGGGTCCAGATGACGGCAACGCTGCGGGACCTGGTTTTCATGGTTGGCAGCATTCCTCCGGGCAGCACCTGGACAGCCGCCGGCATCGGCAGGTACGAATTTGAAATTGCCGCAGGCGCCATTATCATGGGCGGACATGTCAGGGTCGGCTTCGAGGATAACCTCTATCTTGAAAAAGGCGTGCTTGCAAAGAATAACGGGGAACTCGTGGAGAAGGTTGTCAAGCTTGCGAAACTTCTGGGAAGAGAGATCGCATCCCCGGCGGACGCCAGAAGGATCCTCAGTATCAGCAGATAATCATTTATAATGAGGATATTTTGACACGCCGTGCCATGGGTGTTCTCGTAAGAATCCGTCCGAGCTCGAAAATTTACCTTTCAATAGAATCCTAAAATTTGAAGAGCGGGCGGATTCCAAGAGAATACCCATGGCAGGCGTGCAACAGGAGACCTTTATGTCCTTTTCAGCAAATACAAAAAATGAATTGTCCCGTACGGAGACGGAGCGGAAATGCTGCAAGCTTGCGGAAATCGCAGGCTTCATCCGCATGTGCGGAACCATCAAGCTTTCCGGAGGAGGAAAATTGAATGTGATGCTGCTGACGGAGAATCCCGCCGTGGCAAGGCATTTTAAAAGACTGATCAGGGAATATTTCGGGACAAACGCGTCCCTGGTTATCGCCAAGGCGACGATTCTGAAAAAAGGGCATTATTATGAGCTGATGATCACGGCGGAAATGAACGCGGACCAGATCCTGAGGGAGACGGGAATCCTGATGGTCCGGGAGGGCTGCAACTATATCAGCGACGGTATCTATTCCGGCCTGGTCAGGACAAAATGCTGCCGGAGGGCATACCTGCGGGGCGTATTCCTGGGGGCGGGGACCATCACCGACCCGGAGAAAGCTTACCATCTTGAAATTGTCTGCAACAGCGAGGTTCTGAGCAATGATGTCAGAAAGCTCATCAACAGCTTCGGCCTCCATTCCAAATCCGTCATCCGGAAGAACAGTCATGTGGTCTATCTCAAGGAGGCGGAGCAAATCATCGATTTTTTGAATATACTGGGCGCCTACGGTCAGCTTCTGGATTTTGAGAATGTCCGGATCGTAAAAGAGATACGGAACAAAACCAACCGGATCAGCAACTGCGACAGCGCCAATCTGGATAAAACCATCAACGCTTCTGTCCGGCAGGTCGATAACATCCATCTCATCGAAAAGGCAAGGGGTTTGACCACATTGCCCGATAAGCTCCAGGAGGCGGCAAGGCTTCGTCTGGAGAACCCGGAAGCCTCGCTGATTGAGCTTTCCGAACTGATGGAACCGCCCATCGGCAAATCAGGCCTGAATCATCGTTTCAAAAAGATCGATGAGATCGCGGAGAAAATCCGCCTCACACAGAGAACCATTTGAAAGAAAGCCTTTACGAGATATGTGCGGTATGCGCCCTCAATATCAGCCGGGGATCAGACTTCGATCTGACGACCGGGACCTGATCTTGAGGGTGTTTTGTTGTTATTCAAAATAAATATATTGAATAACGATAAATTTATGTTGACAATCGATAATTTGAATTATATAATCAGGACATATCGATCGATAAGGAGAATGGAAATATGAAAACGTGGAATCCCGACAAATCAGTGCTGGCATCGTTGATCTGTACCAGAATCGTGATCATTCTCGTCATTTGCGCGGTTTTTGCAGCTCCTTTTATGGTAAATAGTTACGTTGCTTATGCCACAAAGAATCCGGCTGTTATCACGCCGCTGCTTGCGACGATCTATGCCTGCTCGGTACCGGGGCTCGTCGCCTTGTTTTCTCTTGACAGGTTGCTGGCAAATATCAAAAAGAAAAACGTCTTTATTGAAAAAAACGTGAAGCACCTGAGAGTGATCTCATGGTGCAGTTTTGCGGTGTCCGCTATCCTTTTCATATCCGGATTCTACTATCTGCTATTTTTATTGATCGCTGTTGCGGCAGCCTTCTTCGGCCTTATCCTCAGAGTGGTGAAGAACGTCATTGAGCATGCGGTAGCAATCAAAAACGATAATGATTTGACTATTTAGGAAGGAGGGTTCGAAATGGCCATTTTGGTAAATCTGGACGTTATGATGGCAAAACGGAAGATTTCCGCCGGCGAGCTGTCGGACAAAATTGGGATCACGCCTGCGAACCTTTCCATTCTGAAAAACAATAAGGCGAAGGCGGTCCGGTTTTCCACGCTGGAGGAGATCTGCAGGGTGCTGGATTGTCAGCCGGGCGACATTCTGGAGTTCAAGAAGGAGGATTGATGTTAGAATGAACGGAGATTTATCAGGGGGAATGAACGGAACTATTTACGAAAGACTGAATGCGGCAAAACCGGCGCCTATGAGTTTTTCGACGGCGGATATCGTATTTGCGTACAGTATGCTCGTTTGTGGATTTCTTTACTGGAATTTTATCGACGTCGGAAGCCTGGGACTCGGAGTCACGCTGTTTACAGCGGTGCTCTGCACGTCGGCCATTTTCTATTTCAGAGCCGCGGGGATCCGGCAGTCAAAGACAAGCCTGTTGTTTCTTGGCATCGTCATCCTGTCGGCGGCAAACTTCGCGCTGTTCGACGGGGGACCTGTCAAAGCTTTCAACTTTATCTTTTTATCCCTTGGTTTTGTCTACTGGGTTTGCCTTACCACGGGAACGCGCCTGGAAAACAAAATTTCGATTTACATTTTGAGCGATATGCTCCGCCAGCTGCTCGTGATTCCTTTCGGCAACTTTGCCGGCTGCTTTAAAGGGATCGGGCAGGTCTTCCTGAAAAATAAAAAGGGGAAAGGGGTGCTCGGAGGAATCGTCGGTTTTCTGATTTTCCTGCCGGTGCTGATTCTTGTAATCACTCTGCTGACCAGCGCCGACGCCGCCTTTGAAAGCCTGGTGGATAGGGTTCGGTTTATCTTCTCGGCAAACTTGCTGGAGTATATCCTCGATTTTATACTGGGATTGCCCGTGGCATGCTATCTGTACGGCCTGATCTACGGCAGCCGCTATAAAAGGAATATCGGTAATGTAACAACGGAAACCGTGGATGAATACGTAACGGTGCTCCGGTTTGCGCCCGGCGCGACGGTTTACTCAGCCCTGACGGCGCTTAATCTGATCTATCTCGTGTTCTTTCTGGCCCAGACCTCATATTTGTTTTCGGCCTTCAATGACAGCCTGCCTCAGACCCTGACCTATGCCGAATATGCAAGGAGGGGATTCTTTGAGCTTTGCGCGGTATCTGGGATCAATTTTGCGGTGATCGCGGCAGCGCACCTGATCACCAAGCGTGATAACATTAAAATCCTTCGCGGTGAGACGGCGGCGCTCTGTATCTTCACTGTCGCGCTGATCGTTACCGCAATGAGCAAGATGGGGATGTATATCGGCTATTACGGCCTTACCAGGCTCAGGGTCTACACTTCCTGGTTCATGATCGTACTGCTCTTCCTCTTTATCATCATACTGTTCCGCCAGTTCAAAGGCTTCAACGGGACGAGGATCGCGGCAGCCGGCTGTATCTGCCTGTTTATGGCTCTGTGCTACGGAAATGTGGACGGCGTCATCGCCAAATACAATATCGACCGGTATCAGGCCGGAACGCTGGAGTCCCTGGACCTTGACGCTCTGACAGCGCTTTCCGACGCAGCGGTTCCATATCTTTACGAGCTTTATCAGGAAACGGACGATTCTGAGATAAAGAATGATCTGAGAGTGGCGATCAAAGAAGGAGTGTTCCAAAGGGAGGATATGTTCGGGGACGTTTACAAGGATGATTTCCGGGATATCAATCTCCAGTCTTACCGGGCGAACCTGATCCGGGAGACGATTTAGGATTTTTAAATAGGGGGGCGGATCAGTGAAGGAAATAAATTCAGAAAAAAAAGGACTCAATATCGCAATATTTATATTGAGCCTTCTATCCTTGACTATTTCTCTCAAGCTCTTTTGGAATATGGGTGTGTATGCGGATGAATACGGTTCATCCCCTGTACTTGTATCCGGCGGATGGTTTTGGCTTTATATGGATTGGATCAGACTGGGATTACTCCTTGCGCTCTGCGTGACGTCGGGATTTAAGCTTGCGAAAAGATAACGATACCCGGGAAATAATGTCTAAAGGCTTTCTTTCGATTGGGGACAAGTGGTATAATAAGACAGTTGCAAAGAACCAATCATCAGGAGGTACATCATGGTTGAGCATAAAACTTCAGTCAGAGTCATTTACGCGGATACGGACGCCATGGGCGTCGTGTATCATACGAATTATATCAAATGGTTTGAGGTCGGCAGGTGCGAACTGCTTCGCAGCCGGGGTTACCCTTACGCCCGGCTGGAAGAGGATGACATCATGCTGCCCGTTATAGAATGCGGATGCAAATACAGGACGCCTGCGTACTATGACGAACTATTGGAAGTAACGGCCCGGATCGCCGAACTGAAAGGGGCTACCGTGTCCATCGATTATGAAATCAGAAGACCGGAGACCGGCGAGCTGCTGGTTACGGGGTTTACAAAGCATGCCATTACCAATCATAAGTTTAAACCCATACGGCTCCGCGACAGAAACAGGAGCTTGTATGACCTTCTTCTGGAGGGTTGATCCGCTGAATAAAAGAGCCTTCCGGGCGGCTGCCGGAAGGCTTCGCTATGCCACTGCTCCATCGCTATGCCACTAATCCATGGCTATGCCACTAATCCATGGCTATGCCACTGCTCCATCGCTTTATCACTGTTCCAGGATTTCTCCCGTCGTTGAAAGGGTCACCACCTGCCAGGGTATCATCTTTCCGCTGTTCTTTAAGGCTGTAATTGCGGCATTCTGGATGCCGCCGCAGCAGGGAACCTCCATACGGACCACCGTAACGCTCTTGATGTTGTTGTTCGCCAATATGGCGGTCAGCTTTTCCGAATAGTCGACGTCATCAAGCTTTGGGCATCCGATGAGAGTAATGCGGTTTTTAATGAATTCATTGTGAAAATCCGCATAGGCATAGGCTGCACAATCGGCTGCGATGAGCAGGTTCGCCCCGTCAAAATATGGCGCGTTGACCGGAACCAGCTTGATCTGCACGGGCCACTGACGAAGCTGGGACTCGGCCATGCTCTGCGCTGCTGCGGAGGGGGCAGGAGCTTTCTGTGTTTCGGATTCTCTCTTCAGCGCTCTGGCCTGACTTCCCGGACATCCGCAGGGCAGGTCGTGCTGCTGGTGCTGCGAATGTGACTTTCCGGAGGCCTCATCCTGTTTTTTCATCATGTTTTCCTGCACGGCGGCTTCGTTGTAAGCGGCCGCTTCTCGTTCCACAAATGTGATGGCGCCGGTGGGACAAGCGGGGAGGCAATTGCCCAGGCCGTCGCAGTAATCGTCTCTGATCAGCTGCGCTTTCCCGTCTACCATGGCGATGGCGCTCTCGTGGCAGGCATTGACGCAGAGGCAGCAGCCGTTGCACTTTTCTTTATCGATATTGATGATCGTTCTTATCATTTTTTATTCCTCCTCTATTAACGCACCCAATTTGTGAAACAAATCGCCGGCGTTTGAATTTCATAATTTGTTTTGCTTTTCTGTTCTCAGTATAGTAAAATCATATCAGAACTGTTGTTGCATTTGCAACAAAGGAGTGATTTTTTTGAAACAGAATTCAAAAGTTTTAATGACGGCTTCCTTATTCCGGGGGGTAACGGAGCAGGACCTGGAAACGATGCTGGGCTGCCTCGGCGCGGTGGAACGAAAATATAAGAAAAACGATGTGATACTTCTGGCAGGCACAAAGGTGACCTCCGTCGGCATTCTTACAGAAGGAACCGCACAGATCACAAGGGACGATGCGGAAGGCAACCGTACCATCCTTTCAGAGCTTGAACGGGCGGATCTGTTTGCCGAAGCCTATGTCGCCGCGGGAGCGGTTGAGATCCCGGTCACGGTGATCGCTACCTCCGACTGCAGGATCGTCTGGATCCCGTTCAGCAAGATCGTCGGGACCTGCAATTCGGCCTGCGGTTTTCATCGCACGCTGGTGCAGAATATGATGCGGGTCATCGCCATGAAGAACATCATGATGAATGAAAAAATGCGAATCCTTTCCTGCAAAACGACGAAGGAGAAGCTGATGACCTATCTTTCCGATTATTCGGACCGGACGGGGAAGAATAAATTCAAGATCCCGTTTTCCAGAAATGAACTGGCCGATTTTCTAAGCGTGGACCGGAGCGCCATGTCAAGGGAGCTGAGCAGGTTAAGAGACGAAGGGTATTTAATTTACAATAAAAATGAATTTGAGTTGCTGCGGGATTGATCCAATAAAGATCGCAGTCCGTTAGCGGGAGTTTTCGACCGAAAGGTAAAAGGGCGTTACTATGGCAGAAAAAGAACTGAGCACGCTGGAAAAAGGGCAAAGCATGTTAGAAAAAGGACGGCAATATGAACTGACCATTATTGATATGGGTACGGAAGGCCAGGGCATCGGCAGGATCGACGGGCTGGCCGTATTTGTTGACGGCGCTGTCGTCGGAGATGTGGTAAAAGCGGAGCTTACGAAGCTGAAAAAGAACTATGCTTTTGGAAGGATGACGGAAATCATGGAACCGTCTCCGTATCGTATGGAACCTGTCTGCACCTGCTTTACAGACTGTGGCGGCTGTTCCCTGCAGGAAATGAGTTATGAAGGGCAGTTGAAATGGAAGAAGAAAATGGTGGAAGACAAGCTGACGCGTATCGGCGGCGTCGTGAATCCGACCGTTCATGATACCATAGGAATGGACAAGCCATGGAGATACCGGAATAAAGCTCAGTTTCCCGTCGGCGCTATGGAAGCTTCGGTTACTGCGAAAAGCCCTGACAAATCCTCAGCCGCAACGACAATCGGTTTTTACCAGGCGAAAAGCCATCAGGTGGTAAACCTGAATGAATGCCTGATCCAGTCAGAACCGGCTGAAAAGCTGGTGCAGGCATTACGGGAATATATGAGAGTCGATCACGTCTCAGCCTATGATGAAAAAACAGGAAAAGGGCTGATCCGCCACCTGATCGTAAAGACGGCTTTCGGGACCGGCGAAGTGATGGCCGTTCTTGTCATCAACGGCAAGGGGCTCCCCAATGGGGAAAAGCTGGTCTATATGATGGACGATGCCATCGATGAACTTGATCCCGATCCGGATTCCGGCGTGGAATTTACGCTGGAAAGCGTCATCGTGAACATCAATAAAAAGAAAACAGCGGAAATCATGGGGGAAGACTGCATCACGCTGGCAGGCAAATCGACCATACTGGAACAGGCCGGCGGATTAAACTTTGAGATCTCGCCATTGTCCTTTTATCAGGTGAATCCTGTACAAATGGTGAAACTATATAGCAAAGCGTTGGAATACGCCGGGCTGACGGGGCAGGAAACCGTTCTTGACTTATATTGCGGCATCGGAACTATCGGGCTTTATTGCGCATTTCAAGCGAAAAAGGTGATCGGGATCGAATTAGTAAAAAGTGCCGTTCTTGACGCCAACCGGAATGCAGTGATCAACGGCATCGTCAATGCGGAATTCATCTGCGGGAAGGCTGAAGAGGAGCTGCCAAGACTTCTGAAACAGGGGATCCGGCCGGATGTGATCATCCTCGACCCCCCAAGGGCCGGATGTGATCCTGCGCTTTTGGATGCTGTGGCGGAGACAGGCCCGGACCGGATCGTCTATATCTCCTGCGATCCGGCGACCCAGGCGCGGGATATCAAGATACTGATCGGGAAGGGATACCGCTTCGCGGAAGCCCAGCCTGTGGATATGTTTCCGCATACGACACATGTAGAATGTTGCTGCCTGTTGGAGAGGGCGTAAAGCATTGAAAATAAAGGGTTTGGAGCGGATTCGTAGCAACCAAAAGTATTGAGACCCTTGAGGTGACAAAATAGATGACGAAGGGTAATGTTTTCAATTCAATACTAAATTTATACTTTGTGATATTCAATAACATCAGCGTAATAC
>DATMXY010000106.1:0-15440 GCA_035561275.1 Anaerovoracaceae bacterium
CCTGTGATATATTGTGCGCATCGGGCAAAGACAAAACGAGCATCAACGAAACCATTTGCAGCTTGGTCTAAAGTGATGAATCACATGGAGAAACGTATGGACATTATGTGCGTGGGCGAAATAGTCGCCGATATTGTTGTCAGGCCGGTACCAAATATTGATTTTACTGCGGACAGTATGCGCGTAGAGGAGATATCCGTCAAAAGCGGCGGGGACGCGATGAATACTTCGATTGATCTGGCCCGGCTGGGCAGCAGAGTTGCTTTCGTCGGCAAGGTCGGGCGGGATGACTTCGGCAATATGCTGATGGACAACGCAAGGGCGGTGGGCGTCAATGTCGATTCCATGGCTTATTCGGATGTTTCTTCCACCTCCCGGGTGATTGCCCTTATCAAAGAAAATGGCGAAAGATGCTTTCTCCATTATGTGGGGACAAACGATCATTTTGAATATGACGATATTGATCTATCTCTGCTGGATCAGTGCCGATTCCTGCATATCGGCGGAACGTTTCATCTGCCGAAGTTCGACGGCGCCGGTGCGGCGGCGCTGCTGAAGCTGGCTAAGGGAAAAGGGCTGACGACCACAATGGACGTCTGCTGGGATCACTCGGGGAGATGGGCTGAAATAATCAGGCCGTGTTTCCCGTATCTCGATTATTTTGTGCCCAGCATCAATGAAGCGCAGCATATTGCCAACACCCGAGATATCCGTGAGATGGCTGCTTATTTCCATGGGAACGGCGTGAAAACGGTGGTCATCAAACTCGGGCAGGAAGGATGCTATTGCAGCACGGGGGACCGGGCCTTCCGCTGTGGAAGTTATAAGGTAAAAGCCGTCGATACGACGGGGGCGGGAGACGCCTTTGTATCCGGTATGCTCTCAGGATTGAATGCGGGATTCGGCATCGAGGATTGTATCAGGATGGGCAGCGCGGTGGCTGCGTTTGTGATACAAAGGGTTGGAGCGACGGATGGAACGCCGGATATGGCGACTTTAAAGGCCTATATGGACAATAATGATTTGGAGATTATAGATGAATAACCATCATACTTTTTTACACGAGGCAGAACAGAAGGGTTATGCAATCCCGGCCTTTAATTACTCGGATATCTGGGAACTACTGGGGATCACAGAAGCTGCTATGGAGGAACACGCGAGAATCTATATCGCCTCCAACATGGGGGTGGTCGATGCGCTGGGACTGGAATATTGCAGCACAATGGGGCAAGTTGCTTATCGGATGTCCGGAGGCAACATACTCAACCATCTGGATCATTCAACCAGCGTCGACTTGTGTCTGGCGGCGGTGGAAAGCGGCTATATGTCTGTGATGATCGATGGCTCCGCGGAACCGCTGGAAAAGAACATTGAAAAGGTGAAGAGCGTGGTGGAGTTTGCGCATAAAAAGGGCGTCCTGGTGGAGGCCGAAATCGGCCGTATCAAAGGGGCCGGTGAGGAAGGCGTATTCAAGAGCGGCCAATATCTTGCGGAGGTTGACGACGCGATCGAACTAATCAGGGAAACCGGTGTGGATTCGCTCGCGGTAGGAATCGGAAACGCCCACGGGTTTTACAAGGAGAAGCCGAACATCAACATTCAAAGACTGAGAGAGATCGATCAGATGGTGGAGGTACCTCTGGTGCTGCACGGGAGTACCGGAATCCCGTTTGAGACTATCCGGCAGTGCATACAAAACGGTGTGGCCAAGGTCAATGTGGGAACGCAGCTCCATGGCGGGTATTTAGACCAACTGCGGACCGAGCTTGAAAAACAAAAGAACGTATTCAGCATTCCCAATATTTTTGAGCCGGTGAAGAACGAGGTCAAGAAAATTGTGAAGGAATGGATCGCCGTGTGTGGAGCCGACGGGCGATATTGAAAACATACATCAGTATCAAAAATAATAATTTATAGGAGGGAAAAACATGTTCAAAAAGAGTTTAGCAATTCTGCTGGCATTGGCACTTGTATTGGCTTTCAGCGCATGTGCGAATACCCAGGAGCCGACGACTCCGGAGTCGGCGGATGAAGCGGCGTCTTCGGTGAAGATCGGCGTGCTGCTGCCGTTTACCGGCGGTAGCGCCGCGACGGGTGAAGAACAGTTTGCGGGCATTCAGATGGCTATCGACAAAGTCAATGCGGCTGGCGGCATTCAGTCTTTGGGCGGTGCGAAGATCGAAATCGTGAAGGCCGATACGCAGTCGAGCGCGGATGTGGGCGTCACCGAGATCGAAAGACTGATCACGCAGGAAAAAGTTGATGTGCTGATCGGGCCTTACAACAGCGCGGTTGGCGGCTCCACGGCGCCGATTGCCGAGAAGTATAAGGTACCCTATCTGCTGAGCAACTGCACGGACGACAACATTCTTAAAAACGGATATGAGTATGTCTTCCGCGCAAACGGCAGCAACAGCACGAATGCCATTACGATTGTGAATTTCCTGAATTCGCTTAAGGAGAATGGCTACGAAATCCCAAAGACTTATGGTGTGGTCTATGAGAACGGCGACTGGGGTACCGGCATGGCAGAACAACTGAAAACGTATATTCCCGAGCAGCTGGGCGGCGAGATCGTACTGGACGAGCCTTACGATTCCAAATCGGCCGATTTGACGCCTATCGTCAACAAGGTCAAGTCCGCGGATCCGGATATACTGATTCCCATGAGTTATCTCAACGACTCCATTCTGCTGGCTCAGGGTTTGGCGCAGTATAAGGTTGACGTCCCCGTGTTTGCGTGCGGCGGCGGATTCTCTGTGTCTGACTTTGCGGAGAAAGCGGGTAATGCGGGCAACTACATTTTAACATTATCCGGTTGGAATGCCGGCATCCTGAAATACAAACCGGAAGGAGCGGCTGCGCTCAATGACGAGTATAAAGCGATTTGGAGTAAGGACATGGACGAGTATTCGGCTAACGGCTATCTGGCCGGCGCCATGATGTGCGACGCGCTGGAGCGTGCCGGATCCGTCGATAAGGAAGCAGTTCGCGAGACGTTTGCCTCCACGGACATTGATGCCGACAGCGACGTGCTGATCCTCCATCCGTATACTGGCATCCACTTCGCGGATGTGCGCGGCATGCACAATCAGAATGAGGCCGCCACCATGGTTACGCTGCAGATCCTGAACGGCGGGTACAACCTTGTCGGACCTTTGGAGATGGTTGGCGCCGACAGCCCGCTGGTCTGGCCTGTTCCCGCTTGGAGTGAAAGATAAAAGGAATGCTTACGGAGTAAATGCATAAGCGTATTGACCGGCCCGTCCCATCCGGACAGATAGGACGGGCCGGGGATACACGTCAGCGGATTCCGCATCAAATTAAGGGCAAAGGTGGTTAAACTATGAGCGTTCTTCTTCAGGTGCTGACTGATGGTCTCATATTGGGCGGTGTTTACGCGGTCATTGCCGTCGGACTCAGTTTGATTTTTGGTGTGATGCGCATCGTAAACTTTGCGCACGGTGCGTTTGTTATGGTAGGTATGTACTTTTCCTATGTCATTGTTACCTACTTAAGTCTTAATCCTTACATCGCGATGGTTGTCGTAGCGGGCATTATGTTTGCAATAGGATTTCTATTGCAAAAGTATGTGTTCAACAACCTGCTGCAAAAAGAAAAGGCCAGAGAACCGATGAGTGTGTTGATGTTCACGGCTGGTCTCGAAATGGTTTTGATTTATGTGGCACAGATGATTTTTACCGCGACTCCGGTTATGACCCAGACGGATTACGTGGGCCTGACTTTCATGATTGGAGACACGGTAATTGTTTTTACAAAGGCTGTTGCGTTTGGAGTCGCCCTTTTGGCTACCTTTGCGCTTTATATCTTTCTTCGCAAAACGGAAACAGGCCGGGCGATGCGAGCGACCTCGCAGAACCGTGCTGTGGCCAGATTGATGGGTATCAACGAAAAGAGGATCTATTGTCTATCGTTTGGGATTGGCTGCGCTATCGTGGGGTTGTCGGCAGGCCTGCTGGTTCCGTATTTCCCAATCACGCCCACCGTGGGCTCAACCTTTGGATTAAAATCCTTTGTTATTGTCGTTCTGGGCGGCAAGGGAAGCATCATGGGCGCGCTTTTGGGAGGTCTGCTGATCGGGATTGTTTCCTCGGTGGTAGGGCAGTATCTGAACATGGCGTATGCCGAGATCATTGTGTTCCTGATTTTCGTCGCCGTGCTGATCTTTAAGCCGTCCGGCTTCCTGAGCAAAGATCTGGAATATTAGGAAATAGGGGGACTAAGAAGTGAAAAAGAAAGTCTCATTGGGAATATTGGTTTTGCTCGCGATATTTCTTCCAATATTTGTCAAACAAACTTACGTTATTCAGATGTTGATCATGGTACTGCTGTATACATACTGGGCAAGCAGCTGGAACATCATCGGCGGGCTTGCCGGACAGTTTTCATTGGGCCATGGGGCGTATATCGGCATTGGCGCCTATGTTTCGACGGTGCTGTGGATACAAAGCGGCGTCTCTCCGTGGATTGGGATGATGATCGGGGGTCTGATCTCCGGCCTGGTATCGCTGATCATAGGTCTGCCTACCTTCCGGCTCAGAGGATCCTATTTTACTCTGGCGACGATTGCGCTTCTGTTTGCGATACAGATATTCTTCACGACTGAAAGCACGATCTTTGGTTATCATACCGGCGGTGCGATGGGCCTTAAGGTTCCATGGGAAGGAACCGTTGGTGCGATGCAGTTCATGGACAAGATGTGGTATTACTATCTTATTCTCGCCATGCTGATTATCGCCGTGCTGATCACCAAATGGATCATCAGCAGTAAAACGGGCTATTATCTTGCGGCAATCAACACGAACCAGGAAGCTGCCGACTCGCTGGGCGTCAATATCACATATTACAAAATGAAGGCTCAGTTTATCAGCGCGTTTTTAACGGCGGCCGGCGGCACGTTTTATGCCCAGCTGGTGCTCTTCATCGATCCGACCAGAATATTTGGATACGACCTGTCGGTACAGTTTGTTTTTCTGGCGGTCATCGGCGGCATGGGCTCGCTTTGGGGTCCGGTCATCGGCGCTTTGCTGCTGTCGCCCCTGAGCAGCCTTTTGAACTCGTACCTGGGCTCCCAGATGGCAGGGCTTTCGATCATCGTATACGGCCTGGTCATGATGCTTATCGTTTACTATATGCCGAGCGGAATCCACAAACACGTGATACGCCTGTTCGACTGGATGCTGGGTGAAGGGAAATCGAAGAAAGTAGCGGGAGGCTGAGCATATGGAAAGCGAAAAGATTTTATATACAGAGGGTATCGTAAAGAAATTCGGCGGTCTCGTAGCGGTGGACAGCATCGATCTCTATCTGAAGAAAAATGAGATCATCGGGTTGATCGGCGCGAACGGCGCGGGAAAAACAACGCTGTTCAATATGATTTCAGGGGTGTTGCCGCCCACGAGCGGTAAGATATTCTACAAAGACAAGCAGATACAGGGACTGAAACCGTTTAAGGTCTGCAAACTCGGTATCGGCAGAACGTATCAGATCACGCAACCGTTTCGCGCCCTGACAGTATTGGAAAATGCGATGGTAGGCGCACTGCTCAGACATTCTAATGTTTCAGATGCCAGGAAGAAAGCGGAAGAGATACTGGAGTTTGTTGGTTTGGACCACAAAAAAGATGTGCAGGGAGACGATCTGAACCTTCCGGAGCTGAAAAGAATGGAATTGGCCAAAGCCTTGGCAACGGAGCCGGACGTTCTGCTGCTGGACGAAGTAATGGCCGGGCTGAATCCGACCGAGTGCGGAAAAGTCGTTGAGTTGATTAAAAAAATCCGAGAGTCCGGAATATCGCTGATCGTTATTGAACATGTGATGAAGGCCGTCATGTCGTTGTCGGAAAGGATATACGTGCTGAATCAGGGCAAGTTGATTGCGGAGGGCACGCCCGAGGAGATTACGTACAACCCGGAGGTAATCAAATCGTATTTGGGAGAGAAGAAATATGCTTAGAGTTGATAATATCCATGTGAATTATGGACACTTTGAAGCCCTGCGCGGCATCTCTCTGGAAATCAGGGAAGGGGAGATTGTGGCGCTGCTGGGCGGGAACGGCGCGGGAAAGACGACCACGATCAATACGATATCCGGCATGACCGACATGTATCAGGGCGACATCACGTTTGATGGCGCCTCGATCAAAGGTCTGCCGGCGCATGAAAGAGTGAAGCGGGGCATTATCCAGGTGCCCGAGGGACGCAGGCTCTTTCCGTATATGTCGGTGATGGACAATCTGCTCATCGGCTCATACCTGCCCCAAACGCGCTCAAAGCGTAAAGAAACGCTGGGCATGTGCTTTGAGCTGTTTCCGCGGCTGTATGAAAGAAAATCGCAGCTGGCCGGTTCGCTCTCCGGCGGTGAGCAGCAGATGTGCGCGATATCACGCGCGCTGATGGAACAACCCAAGGTGCTGATGCTGGACGAACCCTCGCTGGGGTTGGCGCCGGTCATTGTGGACAAGATATTTGAGGTGTTGATCACGATCAACAAGGCCGGCATGACGCTGCTGATCGTGGAGCAAAACGTGCTGGCGTCGCTGGACATCGCCACGCGCGGGTACGTTATCGAGACGGGCGAGAATGTTCTTGAAGGGTCCAGAAAGGAACTGATGGACAGTGGGGATCTGAAGAAAGCTTATCTCGGCATCTGACGCAGGTTTAAGGAGCAGGACATGGCGGAAACATATGACTTCAGCGGGAAGACCTGTATTGTTACGGGTGGCGCTTCCGGTATGGGAAAAGAGTTTGCCCGGGCGCTGGCCGGGGCCGGAGCCCAGGTCGTCATCGCGGACATCAACAGAGAGGCCGCCCATGCGGCTACGGAGGAAATCGGCTGTTCAGCTGTGGCGGAGCGTCTGGACGTTGTGGATACAGCCAGCGTTCGGGCGATGGCGGACCGTATTATTGCGCGGTGCGGAAAGATCGATGTTCTGGTCAATTCCGCCGGCATTGGAGCAAAACCAGGACCGGGCGAGACGGCGGCTGATATCTGGAAACGGGTGCTGTCGGTCAACCTGGACGGGGTTTACAACTGTTGCGTTGCGGTGGGGGAAACGATGGTTGAGAGAAAGTCGGGCGTCATCGTCAACATGGGTTCCATGTCTGCAACCATCATTCCCGCCAAAACCCGTGAAGGCCGCGGCGGTGAATACGGATTGTTTGCGTATTGCGCCTCCAAAGGTGCTGTCAGGCAGCTGACCCGTGCGCTGGCCGTAACCTGGGCGCCTCATGGAGTCAGGGTGAATTGCGTGAGTCCCGGCTACGTGGATACGCCCCTGACGAGTGAACCGCACAGTAATCCGGCCATTAGGTCGCTGCTGGAGAGCAAGGTGCCCATGGGGTGTATCGCCGCGCCGAAAGACATTGTAGGCAGCATACTGTTCCTGGCATCCGGCGCGTCCGGCTATATTACAGGGCACGATCTGATTGTAGACGGCGGGTATACCTGCTGGTGAGCCATACGACTGAAGAGCAATGAATTTGCCGTTCATCGCTGATGGAGTAAAGGAAGGTTTATTTTATGACAAAAAAAATGACCGGGTTGGTTTACAGGGGAAAAGAGAACGTCTCCATGGAGATGATGGATGTCCCTGAACTGGAAAACGGGGAGGCGCTGATCAAGGTGGCTTACGGTGGAATATGCGGCTCTGATGTAACATTGTATGAAGGCCGGAATTCCCGGGTGCCGCTGAATACGGTCATCGGGCATGAACTGTCGGGAACAATCGCAGAGATCAACGGAGAGGCAAAAAATCTGAGCGTAGGCGACAACGTGACGATCGAGCCTATTTTTTCGTGCGGCCAATGTGATTCCTGCCGGATAGGCGATTACAACATGTGTGAGCAATACAAGCTGCTGGGTATTCATATGAACGGCGGCTTTGCCGAATTTGTGAAGGCACCCTTTAACCGGATCTACAAGCTGCCGCCGCAGGTGTCGCTTAAGGAGGCCGCGCTGGTGGAACCGCTTTCGGTGGCGACGCACGCTGTGCGCCAGAGCCGGCTGAAATATAAAGATAACGTCCTCGTGATCGGCGGAGGTCCTATCGGCATGTTTGTTGCGCATGTCGCGAAGGCGGCGGGCGCCAACGTGATAATCAGCGACATCAACGATTACCGTCTGGGACTGGCCAAACAGGCTGGGATCGACACGATCGACGGGAAAACGCAGGATGTGAAAAAAACCGTCGCCGAGCGTTCCGACGGCATGGGGGCGGACGTTGTATTCGAATGCGCGGGGGTAAACGCTGTTGTTAATCAAAGCCTTGATGCCTGCAGGCCAAAAGGGCAGGTGGTCATCGTCGCTTCCCACGAGGAGCCGGTACCGACCGATCTTCGGCTCCTGCACCTTAAGGAAATCAATATGCAGGGTATGAAAGTCTACAACTTCCGGGATTACCGGGCCTCCATCCAGATGATCGCCTCGGGCGATATCGGCGCCGGACTGTTTATCACGAATGTGCTGCCGCTGAGCGGCTTTACCGAAGGCATCCGCCTGATGAAGGGCGGAAACAACGTGATGAAAGTATTGCTGGATCTGACGGAGGGCGCCCGCTGAGCGCGGGCCATCATGTGGGAACGACCGTCTGAAGCGGTCATATATCAGTTACATAAGGGAGAAGGGACAAATCATGAAGGATAGAAGAACGGCGGTGGTTACCGGCGCGGGACAGGGCATCGGCAAAGCGGTGGCATTGGGCCTGGCGGAGGAAGGCGCCAACGTGGTCGTCGCGGATATCAATCTGAATCATGCGGAGGAAACGTGCGGCGAAGCCCGGCAGTGGGGCGTGGAGGCCATACCGGTTAAGTGCGATATTTCCGATATCGCCGATACCGAAAAAATGGTAGCGGATGTTGTGAGACGGTTCGGCCATATCGATATCCTCGTCAACAACGCGGGTATTTCACGAAATGTGCTGCTGGAGGATATGACAGAGAGCGAATGGGATCAGATGATGAACGTCAACCTCAAAGGCATGTTTTTTCTGACAAGGCGCGCTTTTCTGGAGATGAAGAAGGCGGGGCGCGGCGGCAAGATCGTCAACGTTGCGTCAATCGCGGGCGAGAGAGGCGGGCTATACGCCGGGATGCACTACTCTGCTTCGAAAGCGGGCGTGATCGTGCTGACAAAGTGCTTTGCGATGCAGGGCGGCCCGCACAACATCACCGCTAATGCCGTATCGCCTGGAACGGTGGATACGGAAATCACCCGCCGGCTGAAGCAGAAGATCGACGATGTGCCGATGGGCAGGATGGCGACGGCGGAAGAAGTGGCCGATGCGGTGGTCTTTCTCGCGTCGGACAAGGCGAGTTATATCAACGGCGTGACGCTGGATATCAACGGCGGTCAGTATATGCGGTAGCATCCGGGGAGAGAAGAAGTATGCAGCAATATCTGGAAAAAAGCAGGGAGATACGCAAAGAAGCATTGAAGATGATCGCGGCTGCCGCCTCAGGACACCCGGGCGGGTCGCTCTCCGCGACGGACTTGCTGGTGGCGCTCTATTACCGGGAGCTTTCGGTGGACCCGAATGACCCGCGCAATATCGACCGCGACCGATTTGTGCTGTCCAAAGGACATGCCGCGCCGGCGTTGTACGCCATACTGGCAGATAAGGGATACTTTCCGAAGGAGGTGCTGCGCACGTTCCGGCAGTTGGGAAGTCCTTTGCAGGGGCAGCCGGACAGGAAGAAGACTCTGGGCGTCGACGCGTGCGCAGGCTCAATTGGACAGGGGGTATCAGTGGCAGTAGGCATGGCGCTGGGGGCGAAGCGCGCCGGGAAAACGCTGAAGGTGTACGCCATGATGGGCGACGGAGAATTGCAGGAGGGGCAGGTCTGGGAGGCGGCGATGTCGGCCGCGCACTACGGGCTCGACAACCTGACGTTCATCGTGGATAACAACGGCATCCAGCTTCTCGGGAGAAACGACGAGATTATGGCGCTGGGGAACATAGCGGACAAATTCCGGGTGTTCGGGTTCCAGACGATCGAGATCGACGGGCATGATTTCGCACAGATATTTACCGCGTTCGACGTAGCCGGTCTGGGCAGACCCAAGTGTATTGTGGCGCATACCGTGAAAGGCAAAGGCGTCTCGTTTATGGAAAACGACGCGGCGTGGCACGGCAAAGCGCCGGGCGCCGAACAGCTTCAGCAGGCGCTGGCAGAGTTGGACGGCTGAACAGAAGGAGGAAGACAGGTGGCAAAGGAAGTTGCGACAAGGGTAGCATACGGTGACGCTCTGATTGCGCTGGGGCAGGAAAACGAAAAGGTTGTGGTGCTGGACGCCGACGTGGCCAGCGCGACGTTTACGTACGGGTTTTCCAAGCGCTTCCCCGAGTGTTTTTTCAACATGGGCATTGCGGAGGCGAATATGGTCGGCGTGGCGGCGGGGCTTGCTGACATGGGTTTTGTGCCTTTTGCCAGCACATTCGCCGTTTTCGGCGCGGGCCGGGCGTACGACCAGGTGCGCAACACGGTGGCTTATTCCAGGGCGAACGTCAAGCTGCCCATGACACATAGCGGCATCACTGCGGGCGAGGACGGCGGGAGCCACCACGCGATCGAGGACATCGCGCTGATGCGCGTGATCCCGGGGATGGTGGTGTTATGCCCGTGCGATGAGACGCAGACCCATCAGGCGGTGCGGTTCTGCGCCGAATACGATGGTCCGGTGTACCTCCGGCTGTCCCGCATGGCTTCGTCGGTGATGGAAGAGATGCCGTTCCGGCTGGGCGGCTCCAATGTGATCAGGGACGGCAGCGACGTGGTGCTGTTCGCGTGCGGACTGATGGTCGACAAGGCGGTGGAGGCGGCCCGGAACCTTAAGACATGGGGCATTGACGCGGCGGTTATCAATCTTTATTCCATCAAGCCCATCGACAGAGAAATGGTAAAGGCGTTTGCCCGCAAATGCGGCAACGTGGTGACGCTGGAGGAGCATTCCATCTACGGCGGGCTGGGAGATGCGGTCAGCGAAGCGCTTTCGGGGCAGGGCTGCGTTTCCATGAAGCGTATCGGCGTGCGGGATATGTTTGGCCAGTCCGGCAAGCCGGAAGAGGTTTTAAAGTATTACCGGCTGGACGGTGAAAGCGTCACGGAAGATATTCTGGCGTTTCTTGCGACGGATATAGGAAAATCTGGCCGATATGCCGCTTCATGCGGGCCGGATCAAGAAAAGAGGGACAATGATGAATGAACTGTTGGACAAGACCGCGGTGATTACCGGCGGCGGCAACGGTATTGGAGAAGCGGTCTTAAGGCTGTTTGCCGGGGAAGGCGTTAAGACGATCATCGTGGCGGATATCAACGAACAAAAAGGGGAAGCGTTGGCGGCGCAGATCAGACAAAAGGGCTGCGGCTGCCGGTTTGCCAGAACGGATATATCCGACCCCGCCGATATTGAGCGGCTGTTTGATACGGTGAAGAGCGACTGCGGGAAGCTGGATATTCTGGTCAACTGCGCAGGCGTGTGCTATGTGACGCCGCTGGAGGACGCGGCCGGCGCCGACTGGGACATGCAGATCAACATCAACCTGCGGGGCACCTTCCTTTGCTGCCGTGAGGCGTTGCGGATGATGGAGCCAAACCGGTATGGGAAGATCGTCAATGTGACGTCGATATCCGGCCGGATCGGCGGCATCCGCACCAGTCCGGGCTATGTGGCTTCCAAAGGCGGGGTCATTTCTTTGACCCGGTCTCTGGCGAAGGGGGCGGCTGCGTCCGGCGTTAACGTGAACTGTGTGGCGCCCGGTGTGATTGATACGGACATGACGCGGAGCCATGGGTATTATCCCAACGAGATACCGTTGGGCCGGAAGGGAACCGCCTGGGAAGTGGCGGAGGTGATCATGTTTCTGGCCAGCGACCGCGCCAGTTACCTGGTTGGTACGACGATCGACGTCAACGGCGGCTCGTATATGGGCTGAGGCTGCGCATACTGGAGGCAGGTATGATTATCTATTCGGAATGTTTCAGACAGGGATATAACGGTATCGTCGATCTGGAAAGCAGCGGCGCCCGGGTGATGATGGATGTCGGCGTGTTGAAACAGATAAAGGAGAGGCAACGTGAACAGGATTGGACTGCATTATAACTATTGGAACGGCACCGGCGTCGAAAAGGACCTGTATAAGGCGTTGGAGCTGACCGAAAAGGCCGGCGCGGATGTCTTCGAGTTTGGCAGCGCGGACGTTCTGCGCATGACGAAGGCGGAGAGGGCCAGCCTGAAAAAGCGGATGATGGATAAGGGGATTACGCCGAGCGTCAACGGCGGTGCGCCGCCGGACTGGGACATGGCGTCCGCCGACCTGGTCTTTCGGTCACAGAGCGTCGACGCATACAAGCGGACCGCGGACGCCATATCCGAGACGGGTTCGCCGATATGGTCGGGCGTGATCTATTCGAGGTGGCTGCGCCTCCCGGACGGGCCGGTCAGCTATGAGGAAAAACAGCAAACGCTGGATATCGCCCTTGCTTCCCTGCGCGAGCTTGTGGGGACGCTGGCGGACTGCAACCTCGTATGCTGCTTCGAGATTGTGAACCGCTACGAACAGTTTCTGCTGAACACGGCCAAAGAAGGGGTGGAATTTACCGACCGGTTGGACAGCCCGTATGGGAAGCTGCTGCTGGATACGTTCCATATGAACATCGAGGAAGACAACATGGCGGACGCGATCCGGTACGCGATGACGTACGGACGGCTGGGGCACGTTCATGTGGGCGAGAGTAACCGGCGATTGCCCGGCATCGGCAAAACGCAGATCGACTGGCGGGAGTTTTTTAGCGCCGTCCGGGAATCCGGGTATCAAGGGTTCATCACGCTGGAACCGATGGTGCTGATGGGCACGCCGTTCGCGCGCAAGGTGAATGTCTGGCGGGATATGGCCGACAGATCGCTGGCCGCGATGCTGGACGACGCCCGCAACAGCATCCAATTTATTCGTAAGCAAATACAACTTTAATACAGGACGTGCTCAAGGCGGGACCGGTGGATTATCTCAAAAAGGCCGTCCATATGACGGCAGACGATATTGAGGAAAAGGCGAAAAAGGGAGGTTCGATAGCATGAAAGCGTTATATAAACTGCATCCCGGCGATGGTGGCGTAGCGCTGCGGGAGGTGGATATTCCGGAACCCAAAGCAGGTGAGGTGCGCGTTAAGATCAAGTATACGGGGATATGCGGCACGGATCTGCATATTCTGAGCGACGAGTACCCGGCGAATTATCCGGTTGTTTTGGGTCATGAATACAGCGGGGTGATCGATGCCGTGGGATTCGGGGTGCGGGACTTCGCGCTGGGAGACCGCGTGGTATCGTTGACCGCGGCGGTGGTATGCGGCAAGTGTCGGTATTGTTATGAAGGCCTGCACATGCTATGCGACAGCCGCCGGTCGATTGGTTCCGGCATAGACGGCGCGATGGCCGAGTATATGACGGTGCCGGCCGACCTGCTGTTCCCGGTGCCGGAAAACGTATCCATGAAGACCGCAGTGCTCAGCGAGCCGCTGGCCTGTTGTGTGCGGTCGGTCGTGGAGGTCTCCGCGGTGCGGCCGGGGGATTTCGTGTATATTTCCGGTCCGGGAACGATCGGGCAGATCGTGGCGCAGCTTGCGAAAATAGCGGGCGCGCATGTCACGGTGGCCGGGGTCGGCGTTGATGCGGATAGGCTGGCGCTGGCAAAGCGATTGAGCGCTGATGAAGTCATCGACCTGACGGCGGAAAACGCGATGGATGCGGCGCGCCGCATTACGGGAGGAGATATGTTCGACGTGGTATACGAGTGCGCCGGAGCGCAACCTTCGGCCACCACCTGCCTCGATGTCGTGCGCAAGCGCGGACAGTTCGTGCAGGTGGGGCTGTATGGAAAACCAATCCAGTTTGACATGGATAAGGCGCTGGTTGAAGAGGTCTTTATGGTGAACAGCCGCGCAACCGAGCGCACCTCATGGGTGACCAGCCTGCGGCTGCTTGCTCAGGGCAGGCTGGACCTGGAACCGCTGGTCAGCAACGTGTTTCGGCTGGAAGAATGGGAGAAAGCCATGGCGGCGGCCCAGAATAAGGAAGGCTTCAAAATATTGTTTGAGATCGGATAACCCCCAAAATATTTTATCAGGATATTTTCCCTCTCTGAGTTTAATGCTCTCCTTGCCGATTTCATCCGCAGATACAATCTAACCCTTCATTCCGGCGCTGACGAAGCGTGAACATCATGAATATAAAAAAGCAGGTTGAGAGTGCTTAATTCTCTTACCCGCTTTCGCAGTTCCCTGTGGGAAGGCGCCTTTCCGGCGTCTTTTTTGTCCTTTAAAAATATTTAACAGAACCGATTGACAAAGATTTCCCGCAGGTATAATATAGTGCCATAAAAGGCATTGTACGTACAAACGTACAAACGTACGTATGTACATTCCTGCGTTTTTAAATTCTGAAGAAGCTCTCCAAGCTTTTGGAGAAGAAGGAGGCTTATGATGGAACAATTTGAACTGGTTGAACTGGAAAAAAATATGCCGATACCGCTCTATTATCAGATCGAACAATTTTTAAGAGAACAGATTTCAAGCGGTGAGCTAAAACCCGGCGATCAGATCCTGACAGAGGAAAAACTGCGGCTGAAGTTCGGCGTGAGCCGGGCGACGGTCAGGCGGGCTATTGCGGATATGGTTTACGAAGGGCTCCTTGAACGAAATTATTCGAAGGGGACCGTCGTAACACAGCCGAAAATAACCCAGGGACTTTTTGAAGCCACAAGCTTTACAAGCGATATTATGAAGTCGGGCAAAGTGATCACCACTAAAATTCTGGAATTCAAGAAGATTTCAGGCGAAAAAGTATTGAATCAAATGCTGTCGCTGGATAAGGAAGACGTCCTCCACCTGATTAAGAGGGTAAGATATGTGGACGATATCCCTGTCTGTGTAGAAGAAACCTACATGCCCGTCAAACTTGTGCCCGATCTTTCACTTGATTTTTTCACAGAGGAAGGAATCAACCAATCAACCTACCATGTTTTACAGGAACGTTACAACATCGTGATCCGGCATATCGACGACACCATGTCTGCCGAAACCGCCGGTGAGAAAGACGCTATCCTGCTTGATATCCCAAACAACAGTCCTGTACTGCTCCGTCAGAGAATCAGCTACGATTCATGGGAAAGACCGCTGGCTTACTCAAGCGGCCGTTACATTATCAAGATCAATTTCAGCTTCAATTCCAATACCGTCAAATAACGAGGCGAAAAATGTCCCGCCTCGATATAACGCACAGAGGTAAGAAAAATTTCTACAATCGAAATTTTTCTACGATGCGTTATAAACAAAATCACGAAGTATCCTTGAACGGATCATAGCATAGTATTTATATATGAATTATATAAATTAAGTATTGACAATGATCCCTGCCTTGTTATACAA
>DATMXY010000107.1:0-7287 GCA_035561275.1 Anaerovoracaceae bacterium
ATATATAAGATTTTTCAGTAATAAGTTAGATCAATTGGAAAAAGAAAGCAACAGTAATTTTATGTCAGATTCAAATCAAAACACAAATCGTCTGGGGGAACTGCCTGTCGGCAAGCTCCTCCTTGAATTTTCAGTGCCCGCCATCACCGCTATGATCGCGAATGCCTTATATAACGTCGTGGACAGTATTTTTGTCGGCAGGGGCGTAGGGTCGCTGGCGCTGACCGCGGTGACCATCGCCTTCCCCATCATGATCATCCTCATGGCCTTCAGCATGCTCATCGGCATCGGCTCCACCGCCCTCATCTCCATCAGACTGGGCCAGCAAAACCGAGAAGAAGCGGAGAAAATCCTGGGTACCGCTTTTGCTTTGTCCATCGTGACCGGAATCGCACTTTCCGCCGTCATCCTGATATTTTTAGATCCCATCCTTATATTTTTAGGGGCGACGCCGGACGTCTTCGATTATGCGAAACAGTTCAGCACCGTCATCGTCATCGGCGCCGTCTTCCAGTTCCTTTCCTTCGGGATGAACAACACGATACGCGCTGACGGTAACCCCGTGATCTCCATGGCCACGATGCTGTTTTCCGCGGGATTGAACACTTTGCTGAATCCACTTTTCATATTCGGCTTTCATTGGGGAGTCGTCGGGTCCGCAATGGCCACGGTAACCACCATGACCCTTGTCTCCGGATACGTCTTTTACTATTTCACCAAAGGCCCAAGCAATCTGAAACTCCGCAGGAAAAATTTCAGGATACGGCCTGACATGGTGGCTAAAATCGCGTCCATCGGTCTTTCTCCGTTTCTGCTTCAAATGGCGGCAAGCGTGGTCACGTTCGCTTTCAACAGCAGTCTGCTTGTTTACGGCGGCGAGATGGCCGTCGCAGCCATGGGCGTCATCAACCGCTCGGTCATGATGCTGCTGATGCCGATCTTCGGGATCAATCAGGGGGCCCAGCCCATCATTGGCTATAATTACGGAGCCGGAAAGTACGACAGGGTAAAAAAGACGCTGAAGCTTGCGGTGATCGCCGCGACGATGATATGCGTCTTCGGCTTCCTCGTCGCTCAAGTTTTCAGCCGCCAGATCATCGGACTGTTCAACAAAGACAGTGAACTGATTGAGATCGGCGCGCACGGGATCAGGATCTTTCTGGCCGTGCTGCCGATCGTAGGGATGCAGATCGTGATAACCAACTATTTCCAGTCCGTGGGAAAGGCCTCCCGGTCGATCCTCCTCAGCCTGACCAGACAGGTATTGTTCCTGATCCCGCTGATTCTGATCCTGCCGTCCTTCCTGAATCTGAACGGCATCTGGCTTGCGACTCCGATCGCGGATTTTTCTTCCACATTGGTTGCGGCTATCCTGATCATGAAAGAACTCCGGTATCTTCAGGAGAAACATGATCAAAACGGAAACAGTCTGATTCAGGATAATAATGTTATTACGGCCGGTTTAGACCATCGTATAGATAATAAAGAAGAATCCCCTCGGGATCCGCGCTGAGATCCCAGATCATTGCGCCGCCCATTCCGTTCTCTCTAATAAAATTTGTTTTTTCAAGGATCGATTCTGGATCGTCATAGCTGATAAAAACTGATCCATCGAACAGCCAGGGGACCCTGGACTCAGGGTGAAAATATCTGGTGAAATCGGGGGAGTTCAGATAGTTTGCGGCAATAAGGCCGTAGGGGATGGAATTAGCCCCGTGAAAGGGCTGGTAGAGGCCGAAATTGAAATTATTGACCGATCCATAGATATAACCGTAGAACGGGATGCCAAGCATCAGCTTTTCCAGCGGGAAGCCGGCTTCGGCCCAGGCGCCGACCGCCGAATCCACGCTCCATTTATAATGATCTGTAATATCATTGTTCATATATAGCGGCGCGTTAAAATCCGTATAGCTGTCCCATGTGCCGTGGATATCATAGGCCATGATGTTGGCAAAATCCAGATACGAATGGATCAGCGACAGCTCCGTATTCTGCGGGTAATAACTGCCGGACCCTCCGGCGATGGTAAGCAGGTAATGCGTCCCGTCGGCCGCTTCCTGTGCATCCAGCGCTTCACGCAGGCTTTGCAGCAGCAGGGTGAAGTTCCGACTGTCATCGGAGCGGCGGATATTGGTGGGTAGCCCGCCGCTCACCGGAAACTCCCAGTCGAGATCCACGCCGTCAAATCCATACTGCAAAATAAAAGCGACACAACTGTCTGCAAAAGTTCTCCGGGAATCTTCGGTAAGCGCCACGTCTGAAAATGAGCCGGACCACGTCCAGCCGCCTACGGAGATCAGGGTTTTCAAGTCCGGATTGATGCGTTTCAAAGCGTTGAGCTGACTGAAATTAAATGGGTCGATACCGGGGAATCCCGGGGTGATTCTTAAATCCGGCCCGATATTCGCGAAAGCGTAGTTGATATGGGTCAGCCGGGTCACATCGATGTGACCCGGCGTAAAACCGGTATTGGCCGTCCAGGCGGCATAATATCCGACTATGTTCATGAGATATCCTCCCAAGTTTATTAACGATGGCGTCGGTTCCTGGCGCCCGCTGTTTGAGAGTATATCATATGCGCAGCGGTTCTAAACTGTGTCCGAAATAGCGCTGGCCTGATTTCTGCCGTTCTGTTTCGCGTGGTACAATGCGCTGCCGGCGCCGTTCAGGATACTTTCTGAGGTCAGGTCCGTATCATGGCTGTAAACGGTTTTAATCCCGATGCTGACAGTAATATGGATCACGCTTCCGCTGGAGAGAAAACTCAGATCGGCGATGCTTTTTCTGATGCTTTCCGCGATATACAGCGCGTTTTCTTCGTTTGCTTCCGGCAGCACAGCCAGAAATTCCTCTCCTCCGTACCGCCCGATGAGATCCGTCTTACGCAGCCTGTCCCGGCATGTATTTGCCAGAGCCGCTATTACTTTATCTCCTGCCTGAAATCCGTATTGATCGTTGACAAGACTGAAATGATCGATATCTATCATCAGCACCGACAGGCAGCAGCCGTACCTTGTCAGGCGCCGGATCTCCTTTTCCAGCTCTTCTATCAGACTGTTCCGGTTATATAATTTTGTGAGGGAGTCATAGCTGGCCATATCGTGAAGCTGCCGGATCATTTCCTTTTGCCCGGAAATATCCCTGATAAAATATACTGAGCCTATTTTTACGTCTTGGTCGAGCAGCGGCGATTTTCGGAATTCACAGTATTTTTCCATCCCTTTTTTTGTAATTTTCATTTCAAAAGTTTGGGCGGTATGGCTGATCATTTTCTTTCCTTCCGGAAAAGCCGCGAGATCCATGCCGATATGGCTCAGGTCCAGCCAGCCGAAAATTTCCCTGCAGGCCTGGTTGAACTCGATCAGCCGGTTTTTATCGTCGATCACAAGGATGCCCTCGTTGATTTCAAGATATTCGACGTCCTTGACGATTTCATGCAATTCAAGAAATCCGAAACGGAAGATAGCGACACAGAAGCATATTCCGGTCATGGATAAGCCGAAGGATGTCGGGTCCAGGGGGAGTGGAAATAACCCTGCGTTATAAATCATGCTGGCGGCTGTCGGGCATATGGCTCCAAGGAACAGCCAGAAAGCCTGTGTCCGGAATTGATAAAGCTTCATGCGCCAGGCCCTGAAAAACACCGCCATGCCGAATACCGACGCCGCATAGGAAAACAGCAGGCTGGCGTAATACAAGGGGCCTCTCGCCAGTTGGGCCAGCAGATATCCGTCATATTTCAGAATTGATAAGCTGGTATAGATCAGATGGTGATGATCGTTTGTCACGCTCAGGAATAATGTGATAAACGGAATCGTCATGATCAGCAGCGTCAGATTCAGGGAGGCGGATTTCATGAATACAAATTTATAGGATATCAAGAGCCAGAAAGCGACGATAAAGGGTCCGCCGAAATACTCCACGAATAGAGCAAATTTTACCTGTTCGGCATTGACTGCCAGGAGTTCCAGCGCAGAACCGCCGATGTAAACGGAGATAGTCAGGCAGAAGCACGCGAAAAGGGCGGCGAGGCGGTTCCTTTGCTTCGTAAGGGAATACAGGAATAATATCAAGAATAAGAGGCTGAAAAAGAACAGAACAACGGAATAATAGCCGATCACAACCAATCCCTCCTATCATTACTGTTTACAATATTCCGCCTATGCAAATCGTGCCGTACTTTGTCAACCGACGCTATTCTTCAAATTTTAAAAGCTGCTGGCTGACTTTCCGCACCCATGCCAATTCACTTTGGAACGTCGACATAAGATTTACCGACAGCATGTTCCATAGAAAAGTCTCGCGGGGAGAGCGGTTTGGCCAGTCTTTTTCACGGTCAAACTTTTCTTTTTGCTGGTCAAGCTGCGTTTCGATCTCCCTTTCATATCGGGCAAACAGCTTCGTCAGTTCATCCTTGCTCAGCATATCGGCCCATGCCATTTGAATGAGAAAGGGCTTCTTAAACTCCGGAACCGCCTGCGCCGTCAGGATCCATTCCTTCAGTTCGTCCATGCCTTTCTTTGTAACGGAATAGATCTTCTTTGACGGAGCGCCGTCCTGATGGATGGTTTCGTAGGTGACGAGCCCTTCCTTCTGAAGCTGGAGCAGAGATTTATAAATCTGATTATTGTTCCCTGACCAATAAAGATAAGGCGAATCCTCAAAAACTTTTTTCAATTCATAGCCGCTGGATTGCTTCCAGCTTAACAGGCCCAGGATAGCATACCGGATCGTCATAACTGTTCTCCTTTATGGTGTAACATATTTCATACTGCTCATATGATAAAATTAACATAACCTTCCTGAAAATGTCAAGATAAAACAAAATTCCTCAAAGGATTCCAATTTTTTCTCTTTCGTATTGACTTGGCGACAGGCCCGTCATATAATCTGAAAAGAGACATTAACGTCGCATAACTGAAAGGAGCGGGAAAATGGCGGAAAAAGGAGATAAAACAAAACTATTCATCGTACAGACCGCTGCGGGTTTGTTTTCCCAGAAGGGCTTCGTCGCCGTGACCATGAAGGATATCTGCGAAGCCTGTGATTTGAGCCGCGGAGGCCTGTACCGGCACTTTGGCTCCACCAAAGAGATCTTTATCGAGGTGCTGGAAAGAGACGAAAACGACGCGGGCGACAGCATCGATCAGGCCATCGCTTTAAAACTTTCCGCCAAAAAACTTCTGGAAGGATTTTTCCAGCTTCAGAAAAATGATATCGCATATAACAAGAACCGTATAGAGGTCGCCGTTTATGAATTTTCCATAGCATGTCCCGACCATAAGGAGTACTTAAAAGAACGGTTTCATTCTATTGTAAAAATCTTTGAAAAACTCATCGACTATGGTCAGAAAAAAGGAGAATTTCTAGAGGGAGACCCAATGGCTATGGCGGAGCATATCGTTGTGTTCCTGGAGGGGCTTAAACTTTCCGCCAAAATCATCGCTATTGACGAAGACCTTCTTGACAAGCAGTTTGGCATACTCAGCAGGCAGATCATCAAATAATAACAATCCGGAAGTACTGTGCACATATGAATTCGATGTCGGAAGGAACGGAAATGCAAATCAAAGATGAGATGACGCTGGGTGATTTTCAATATATGGAGCAGCTTGAACTGAAATATTATTCGCAAGAGCACGTTACGCCTTATCGGGAAGCGTATCAATGGCACCTTGCCAATCCCGATACGGGTCATGTCCTTGAGGATGGAGGAAGGATCGTTGCCTTCACGGATATCCTGCCTGTCAGGCAGGATATTTACGAGCAGATCATAAACGGGATCTTTAACGATAAGTACCTGACGACGGAACATTTGGTTTCCATGGAAGGACTGCGGGAGGGAGATTCCGTGAATCTCCTCCTTTCCTGTGTTTTGGTGGAAGAGGATTACAGAAAGACCGACGCGCTGAAAATCCTCCTCGGCGCCAGCATGGAATATTACCGGGGCTTTGTGAAAAAAGGGATCACCGTTGATTCCATCGTCACCAGCAACGTGACGCTGGCGGGCGAGCGTTTTTCGGAAAGAATGGGATTTGAAAAGATCGGGTTGTCGGGTCACAGAACAGTCCTCTACAGGACGACTTTCCGGGAGTTCGACGAGAAGGTGCAGGGGATGAAGTAAAGCCGAACGACGGTAAGCATTGGCGGAAATGACAGGGGGTATTGGTATTTGTATAAGGTATTGATCATTGAGGATGACAGGACCATCTCATCGATATTGGAAGAACATTTAAAAAAGTGGGGGTACGATGTTCTGACTGCGGAAGACTTCAGCGATATTCTTTCCTGCTTTGCTTCTTTTGAGCCGCATCTATTGCTGATGGATATCAATCTGCCTTATTATGACGGCTTTTACTGGTGCGCCAGGATCAGAGAGATGTCAAACTTACCAATCATATTCCTGTCCTCCCGGGACAGCGACGGAGATAAAATAAGAGCCATCACCCAGGGAGGAGACGACTATATCGAAAAGCCCTTTTCCATGGATCTGCTGACTGCAAAGATTTCAGCCATACTGAGAAGAGCCTACTCTGCCGCCGATCAGTCTTTAAATATCCTACAGTACCGCGATCTCATCGTTAATGTGGAACGTCTGCAGGTGTTCTGCAAGGAAGCGGAGGCAGAACTGACCAAAAATGAGTGCAGGATATTGACCATGCTGGTCAGAAATCATGGCAATCCTGTTACGCGGGGCCGCCTGATGCAGTCATTATGGGATGACGAAAGCTTTGTGGATGACAATACCCTTACGGTCAATGTCAACCGGCTGCGGAGAAAGCTGGAGGGGATCGGACTGGAAGGATACGTTAAAACAATAAAAGGGGAAGGGTACCGGTTATTATGAGTATTCTTAACTACTTAAAAGAGCGATGGCTGCCCCTCATATTCCTGTTCTCCGCGTTTTTGTTTTCGTTCATAGTCTACCGGCTGGACAGCAGTTTCAGTATAAGAGAATCCAATGCCCGTTATATCCTGATGGGATGGGGCATTCTTTTTATCTTTTATATTATCGCAGACGTATCGATCCTGAAATCCCGCGTGGGGAAATTCAAGGCTTTCTGCCGACTGAACGGAACTTCGGAGGAAACGGAAGAATTCTTTTATCCCACGGACCGGACCAACGCGGAACTGGTCCGCGAACTTGCGGCAGAGTACGAAAAGTATAAAGCAGGCGTGGAAACAAGATCGGCGGAGGAAATGGAATATATTACGAAATGGCTCCATGACGCCAAGGTGCCCATCGCCGCCGCGAGGCTGATCCTGGAAAGTCACGAGGACAGGCTT
>DATMXY010000108.1:0-6014 GCA_035561275.1 Anaerovoracaceae bacterium
AGACGGAAAATTGAGGAGATTACATAACCTCCTCAATTTTTATATGCTTCTTCCTGCGCAACTCCTTGGAATCCATTGCCACAAGGTCACGGATCAGGGGATCCCTGATCAGGCGCTTCCAGACGGTGCGGGTTGCACGGATAAAGGATTCCTGCAGCGGGACCCGGTCTTCGATCAGGGGGCACCGGTAGGGCAGTTCCGCAGGGGAGAGGACCAGTTTGAATACGTCCTTTTCGTCAAGATAGGGAGCCAGCGGATAAAAACGGCACTGGAGCGGCCTCGATTCCCGCGGGCAGTGGGGCGGCGCCTTGCATCGGACAAAATAAACCTTACCGCGCCAGGAGTCGGGAAACTCAAAATCTTCCGCATCCTCGACGTTCCATTTGAGCCAGCTTTCTTTTCTTGTAAAGAGCTTTTCTTCACCTGGAAAGAGATAGATCCCCATGTCAAAATCCACGCTTTCCGCGCCGCTGCCGTCGCCGCCGCAGTTGCAGCAGGCCGCGCCGCAAAGCTGCCCGCAGTCAGCCGGCAGGGGGCTCACCCTGTTCAGGAGCCGGTAAATCGCTTTGTATGTGTTTTTTCTGATTGTGCTTTTCATAATATGGGTATTATACATAAAACCAATTCCCAATGAAAGAGGAAGAACTTACTTTCCTTCTTTTTTTGATTTTGGAAGGCAACTATGTTATAATCATGACTGTAAATGAGTTTATCTGGTATAATAATTGACGAAGGATGCGGACGAATTTATGAAATTAGGGATTGATATCGGTTCCACAACGGTTAAGCTCGTTTTGATGGACCGTAATAATAAAATAGTTTTCAGCAGATATGAGCGGCATATGTCAAATGTTTTTAATAAAGTATCCGAGCTTATGCTGCAGCTTTACGATACCTTTAAAGATATCCAGACAACGGTCTCCATCACAGGTTCCGGAGGCCTTTCTTTATCGACAGTTCTCAAGATCCCCTTTGAACAGGAAGTCATTGCGTGCAGCACTGCCGTGGAGTCGATGATTCCCGATACGGACGTCGCCATCGAACTTGGCGGAGAAGACGCAAAGATCACATTTTACGGCGCCACGGTTGAACAGCGGATGAACGGGACCTGCGCAGGCGGCACCGGCGCATTCATCGACCAGATGGCCGTACTGCTCAACACGGACGCCCAAGGGCTTAACGAAGCGGCGAAAGAATATAAATTGATCTATCCTATCGCTGCCAGGTGCGGCGTCTTTGCGAAGACGGACATACAGCCGCTGATTAATGAAGGCGCGGGCATTGAGGATCTTTCGGCGTCGATTTTCCAGGCTGTGGTCAATCAGACAATCAGCGGACTTGCCTGCGGGCGGACCATCCGTGGGAACGTGGCATTTCTGGGCGGACCGCTTTCCTTTCTTTCGGAACTGCGCAAACGATTTGTGGAAACGCTGGATCTGAAGCCGGAGCAGGTCTTCTTCCCTGAAAACTCCCAGTACTATGTGGCTATTGGAGCGGCTATGCTGTCCGAAAAACATGCGCCGGTCAATATAGAAAGCATTCTTGAAAAGATTGAGAAGGCCGATCTTTCCATGCTTTCGGAAACAAAGCACATGGAGCCTTTATTTAAAGATTTTAACGATTTCCAGATATTCAAGACACGGCACGATAGGGATAAAATAAAAAGAAGAGAGATCAAGCGGGCGCGGGGCAAAGTATTTTTAGGGATCGACGCCGGCTCTACCACGACAAAGGCAGCCTTGATCGATGAGGAAAAATACCTGCTGTATTCCTTCTATAAAAACAACGAGGGCAAACCCATCGAAACGACCATGGCGATGCTGAAGGAGCTGTATTCCCAGCTGCCCGACGGCGCGTATATCGCCAACGCCTCGGTGACCGGTTACGGCGAAGGCCTGATCAAAGCCGCCTTCAACGTCGATTTGGGCGAAATCGAGACCATGGCCCACTATAAGGCGGCGGAGGAGTTCCTGCCCGGGGTGGATTTTATCCTCGATATCGGCGGACAGGACATGAAATGCATGAAGATCAAGGACGGTGCGATCTATCACATCATGCTCAATGAGGCGTGTTCCTCCGGTTGCGGCTCTTTCATCGAAACCTATTCGAAGTCAGTGAATATGAGTGTGGAAGCCTTTGCAAGGGAAGGCCTTTTTGCCGCGCATCCGGTAGATCTGGGGACCAGGTGCACCGTGTTCATGAATTCCAAGGTAAAACAGGCGCAGAAGGAAGGGGCGACCATCGGAGATATTTCCGCGGGACTGTCTCATTCCGTTATTAAAAATGCGCTGTATAAAGTAATCAAGCTTCGCGATCCCGACGAAGCGGGCAATAAGATCGTGGTCCAGGGTGGGACCTTCCTGAACGATTCCGTGCTCAGGAGCATTGAAAGGATCATGGACAGGAACGTCGTCCGGCCTGATATCGCAGGGATCATGGGCGCCTACGGCTCCGCCCTCATTGCCAGGGAAAATTATGTCGAGGACACCGAATCCGGGATCATCAAGCCTTCCGAAATGGAGTGCTTTACGGTGACAAACACCCATACGCGCTGCAAGGGCTGCCAGAACAACTGCCTGCTCACCATCAATAAATTCAACGACGGCGGAAAGTATATCACGGGAAACCGGTGTGAAAAGGGCGCAGGCCTTGAAAAAAAAGGGGAGAAGTATCCCAACCTGTTCCAGTTCAAGTATAAGCGGCTCTTTTCCTATACGCCTCTTGAGGAAGCCTATGCGCCGCGGGGCGTTGTGGGTATCCCTCGGGTGCTGAACTTGCATGAGAATTACCCATTCTGGTTTACCTTCTTTACGAAGCTGGGATTCCGTGTCGTACTGTCGCCGGTATCCTCAAAAGAGATTTACGAAATGGGGATGGAGACCATATCCTCCGATACCGCATGCTATCCGGCAAAGCTGGTGCACGGTCATATTAAATGGTTGGTCAACAACGGGGTTAAATGGATATTTTATCCCTGCATCAATTATGAGATGGTCGAGGACTCCAGCGCTCCAAACCATTACAATTGCCCGATCGTAGCCACATATCCCGAAGTCATCGCCAACAATATGGACGATGTCTTTGCGGAGAACGACGTAATGTTCAGCCACCCGTTCCTGCCTTATGACGACGACATCAGGCTGACCCGGCAGATGTATGAGCTGCTGCGGCCGCTTCATATCGGATTCAACGAAGTCGGAAAGGCGGTCAAGGCAGGCAGAAGAGAAGATAAGAAATTTAAGGATGACGTCAAGAAAAACGGCACCTATGCGATCAAATATATCAAGAACAATAATAAAAAAGCTGTGATCCTGGCCGGACGTCCGTATCATCTGGATCCGGAGATCAACCACGGTATCGATCAGCTCATCAACTCCTTTGGAATGGCCGTGCTCACGGAAGACTCGGTGGCGCATTTCACGAAGCTCAAACGGCCGATCCGCGTACTGGATCAGTGGATGTACCACTCCAGGCTCTACCGTGCGGCGGAGGTCGCCGGAAGGAATGACGATATCGAGCTGGTGCAGCTCAATTCTTTCGGCTGCGGTCTGGACGCCGTTACGACTGACCAGGTGGAGGAGCTGCTTTCAAATAAAAATAAACTCTATACGGTATTGAAGATCGACGAAGGCTCCAATCTGGGAGCGGCAAAGATCAGGATCCGGTCCCTGAGAGCGGCCATGGAAGAACGGGAAAAGAACAATATCAGGCATAAATGGGATGAAAGCACGTATAAACGCAGGGTCTTCACCAAAAAGATGAAGAAAGACTATACGCTGATCATACCGCAGATGTCGCCCATTCATTTCCAGTTCCTGGAGCCGGCGCTCAATCACAGCGGTTATAACGCGGTGCTGCTGCCCTCCGTCGACAAGCATGCCGTCGAGGAAGGGCTGAAATATATCAATAACGACGCCTGCTACCCGACCATCGTTTCCCTGGGGCAGGTCATTTCCGCGCTGAAGTCGGGTAAATATGATCTTGACAGGACCGCGGTGGCCATGTCCCAGACGGGGGGAGGCTGCCGTGCCAGCAATTATGTGGCGCTTCTCCGGAAGGCGCTCAAGGATTTAAAGATGGAACAGATCCCGGTGGTATCCGCAAATATGGCCGGCCTTGAAAAAAATCCGGGCTTTAAGTTTACTTTGCCGATGATCAAAAGAGCGCTGATGGGCATGGTTTACGGCGACGTATTCATGCGTGTGCTCTATGCGACAAGGCCTTACGAAACGTTTAAAGGGTCCGCAAACAAGCTCTTTGAGGAATGGTCCGAAAAAGCAAAGATCAATATTGAAAACGGAAGCTTCCGTAAATTCAAGAAAATGATAAAGGAAATCGTTGAGAACTTCGACAGGCTCCCCCTGAATGACGTCAGGAAGCCGAAGGTCGGCGTCGTGGGAGAGATCCTTGTAAAATACCATCCCACGGCAAATAACGACATCGTCCGGATCATTGAAGACGAGGGCGGCGAGGCTGTCGTGCTCGATCTGATCGATTTCTTCCTGTACGGAATGTACAGCAAGGAATTTAATTTCAGGAAACTGTCCGGAAAATACAAAACCATGCTCGCCAACGCCGCGGCAATCCAGGTCGTCGAGGTGTTCCGCAAGCCCGCCAGGGAAGCGCTGCATCACAGCAAGCGGTTCGAACCGCCGCTGTTCATCCGTGAAATGGCTAAAAAGGCAAATAATATCTTGTCCCTTGGGAACCAGTGCGGGGAAGGCTGGCTGCTGACAGGTGAAATGGTCGAGCTCATCGATAACGGCGTGGAGAATATTGTGTGCCTTCAGCCCTTTGCCTGTCTGCCCAACCATGTAACCGGAAAGGGCATGATGAAAGCGTTGCGGAAATACAGCCCCCTCGCCAATATCGCCGCCATCGACTACGACCCCGGCGCCAGCGACGTCAATCAGCTGAACCGGATCAAGCTCATGATGGCGACCGCCTATAAAAATATGGATAAAGAGAAGCCGGATGCGTCCGCATCTAAAGAGGTGGAAAAATCCGCGTATAGGGAAGTTGAAAAATCCGTATTCATAGAAGCGGAAAAACCGGATAAGGATATTTCTGAAAAAACCGGATAAGTAAAATTTGTAAATTGGCTGTCTCTGTGGTATAATAAACCATCCATTGAAATGCGGCGGCGCCGCAGGGCGGGTTTCCCGTATCATGCGGTCGGTTTGCATGATACGGATAAAGAATAAAGATACAAATAGGAGGAACTGTCGAATGGGCAGACATGGTACAATTGCAGGCCGAAAAGCCGCTCAGGATTCGAAAAGGGCGCAGGTATTCACAAAATACGCCAGGGCGATCTCGGTAGCCGCAAAGGCCGGAGGAGATCCTGATTATAATATGTCCCTGAAGCATGCCATTGATAAAGCGAAAAGCATCAACATGCCGAATGACAATATCACCAGAGCCATCAAAAAAGGAACCGGAGAAATGGCGGGCGAGTCATACGAATCCGGCAGCTTTGAGGGATACGGCGCAGGCGGAGTCGCCGTCATCGTAGACGTATTGACGGACAATAAGAACAGGACCACCGCTGCAATGAAGCACGCTTTTGACAAATTCGGCGGGAATCTGGGGGTTCCCGGATGCGTATCCTATATGTTTGACAGAAAGGGCATCATCCTCATCGAAAAAACCGCGAAAACGGACGAAGACGCCCTGATGGAAGCAGCGCTGGAAAACGGAGCCGAAGATATGATCACCCACGAGGATTCCTTTGAGATCCAGACGGCGCCTGAATCCTTTAATACTGTATCGGAAGCCCTGAAAAAGGCCGGTTACGAGTTCGTCGAAGCAGACGTTGAATACGTTCCTTCCATGGAGACTACCCCCACCGCCGAGCACGACATCAAAAACCTGAAAAAGATGATCGAGATCCTCGAGGAAAACGACGACGTGCAGAAGGTATACACAAACTCTTCCCTTGATTTGTACGAAGAGTAAACCCAAAGGTCTGTTTCTGACCTGCTTTCAACAAAAATTTTATGTTGAAAAGCAGG
>DATMXY010000109.1:0-2616 GCA_035561275.1 Anaerovoracaceae bacterium
AAATCATATGGATCGACTTGAAATTGGGTTTCATAATAACGGAAAGGAAGAAACAAATGAGATATAAAAGTACAAGAGGCAGTAACGATATAAAAAACGCGGCGCAGGCGGTGATCCAGGGGATTTCGCCGGACAAGGGGCTTTTCGTTCCGGAACATATTCCGCAGCTGCCCTTCTCATTGGAAGACATGAAGGGGAAACCTTATCAGGAAATCGCGTTTGCGGTGATCCAAAGCTTTTTCACCGATTACACGGAGGAAGAGATCCGGCACTGCGTGGTCAGCGCTTACGATGAAAAATTTGAAGCTGCCGATGTCGCTCCGCTGGTGAAAGCGGGAGATGCATATTTTCTTGAGCTTTATCACGGCAAAACCGCGGCTTTTAAGGATATGGCCCTTTCCATCCTGCCATACCTCTTAACGACGGCGATGAAAAAGGAAAAGGAAGATAAGAAAATCGTGATCCTTACGGCAACTTCCGGCGATACGGGCAAAGCGGCGCTGGAAGGGTTTGCCGATGTGCCGGATACGGAAATCATCGTTTTCTATCCCAACGAAGGGGTCAGCCAGATCCAGGAGCGGCAGATGACGACCCAAGAAGGCCGCAATACTCACGTGTTTGCTATTCGCGGTAATTTTGACGACGCCCAGACAGGCGTAAAAAAAATCTTCAATGACAGCGCTTTTGCGGAAGAACTGGCGGCAATGGGTTGCAGGCTTTCCTCCGCAAATTCCATCAATATCGGCCGACTGATCCCCCAGGTTGCTTACTATGTTTATTCTTATATTAAACTGTTGGAAGAAGGCACGATCCGGAACGGCGAACGCATCAACATCGTGGTTCCCACGGGGAACTTCGGCAACATCCTGGCGGCGTACTACGCGAAAGAAATGGGCGTTCCCGTCGGCAGACTGATCTGCGCCTCCAATGAAAATAAGGTGCTGACGGATTTCATCAACACCGGAGTCTATGACGCGAAGCGGGAATTCCATCTGACCAATTCTCCGTCTATGGACATCCTGATCTCAAGCAATCTGGAAAGGCTTTTATATCATCTCAGCGGCGAAAACGGAGCGGAGATCGACGCACTGATGCGAAGCCTTGATCAGGATAAAAAATATGAAGTAAACGATATCGTCAAACAGGGCCTTTCCCAGTTCTGGGCGGGCTTCGCAACTGTGGAAGAGACAAATACCGCCATCGGCAGAATGTATGCGGAAAACGGCTACCTTCTGGACACCCATACGGCGGTGGCATATAAAGTTTATGAGGATTACAGAAAAGCCACGGGAGACACGACGGCGACTGTGATCGCTTCTACCGCCAGCGCATATAAATTCGCGGACAGCGTCTCCGCTTCCATTGGCCTTCCTGTTAAAAAGGACGGGTTCGTCAACGTGCGCGCCTTACATGCCAAAACGGGCGTTAAAATCCCGGCCGGGCTGAAAGATCTGGGGACAAAAGAGATCCTGCACAGAGGCGTGCTCGATACAGAAGAAATGAAAGATGCGATCAGCGATTCCCTGCGTGGCTGAACGGCGGTGGCAGTCTCTGGCGGCTTTGGTCTCTGACGGCTGCGGTTTCGTGTTCAGCGTGAATAAATACGACAGGATAAAGGGAAAATAACCGGGAAGGAAAATCGTTCAATCCGGATATACCACCGTTTGTCCTTTACCGTTGTCTTTGGCCCGGTACAGGGCGGAATCCGCCTGATGGAACAGCAGCGTTTCATTCATATCTCCCTCCATATAATGGGAGATTCCTGCGCTGAAACTGATTTCGCCGGCACGAACCTGGGAATGGGGAAGTTGTTTGCAGCGCTGACGCAGCGCTTCCAGCTTCAGATATGCGAGTTCTTTGGACGCTTTCGGAAAAATGATAACGAATTCGTCCCCACCGTAACGGGAAATGTAGGCCTCGCCATCTGCAAACTGCTGTTTGAGCAGGTTGGTAAAATGAATGAGTACCTGATCCCCTTCCAGGTGTCCGAAGGTATCGTTGATTTCTTTAAAATCGTCGAGGTCGATGATTGCCAATGACATGGGAGATTTCAGGTTTGTCGCTTTTTCTATGGAATCCTTCAGCAGGGACTGAAAGGTCTTCTGATTATATAAGCCGGTCAGGGAGTCGTTTTGAGCCTGTTCGTTCAGGGAAAGCTGGGTCCGGTAGCTCGCATAGACATAATCGCTGTTTGCCTTGATGTATTCGATCAGGACATAACTGATTAAAAATGCTGAAACCATCAGCATAAAAGCAACGGCGACATTCAGATAGAAATAGACCGAATTGCCGGCCATGGCGGAATGAATTGCAGATAAGGCAAGAAGGATACTGTTGAGGATCGCGATAACGCCGGTCATCTTCTTTTTGCCGAAGAGCACTGTTAAGAATACCGGTATGATGAAAACCCCCAGGATGGCGCCGACGTCATAATGAATAAACGCAATAATGGCTGCCATAACGGATACCATTATGAGAACGGTGTAATTTTTCAATTGAGCCATGATATTCATCGCGATGATCTTTTGGCAAATAAAAACCAACAGGATGTTAATCGCCGTCAACAGGATAATATATTTGGCAACATATTGAAAAATGCTGTATCCTTCAGCAAGC
>DATMXY010000110.1:0-10466 GCA_035561275.1 Anaerovoracaceae bacterium
GGTGAAATAGCTATATATGAATACAGGCCTGCCGGGGTATTCGGCGCGGCCTGTTTAATAGGTATTTTCCCGCTCGGATTTAGAATTTTATTATTTTCGGGGGCTCTGTAAATGAGCAGACGGTCGTCGTGGCATCCTTCAGATAGAACACCTGGCAATTGCCGTCGTCTGCGGCATACTTGCTCTGTAGCGAAGGATATCCATCCAGCATGTGCTGTCTTGCTTCAACCTTGTCGTCCTCCACTGCGGTGGCTTCCACTCTGATCCATTTGCCGCCGCCAAACGCGCAAATCTCTACTTTGGGATTTACTTTCATTTGCTTCGATACATTTTTAACCTTGCCGGTCTGGATATAGAGCTTGCCCTCGAAGATGTCCACCGTTGAGAAGGGTCTTACCCTCGGCTGATCGCCCTCCACCGTCGCCAGAAAATACATATTGGCATTTTTCAGAAATTCATAAACCTCTTTCATATCAGCTTCCTCCTTCTTAAGTTCTAACAGGCCCTTAAGTTTTATCAGGCCCTCTTTCCATAAGCCGCCTACATCCCTATATACTCCGAATAGACCGACTTAGCCTCCTTTTCGTCCTCTGCGTTTTGAATGATGGCGCTCCCGTGCGCGAATAGGCTGAACGCAGCCTCCGGACCTTCAAACGTCAGCATAAAGCTGTTTACCTGCACTTTACCGATCTTCTCCAGCCTGCGGGCCTGCTCCTCAAGGTTGAGCGTCGTTTTGACGCCGGGCCAAAGCTGAACCCCATTGCCATTGCTGCCGCAAACGTTGACGCCGTAAGCGCCGGCCGCCTTGCCCAGATATTCATATTGGTCGTGCCCGCATACGGGACAGTCAGGGTTCCGCTGTACGGCAATCCGGTCAAATGCGTTTTCCCATATGTCAATGGCCGTATACGAATGAGAAACTTTGGGCGAACCGATTAATATCTTTATCGCCTCAGCCGCTTCCAGACACGCGGCAATACCCGAGGCCATGGATAAAATCCCGGACGTGCTGCAGGTCGGATACGAACCGGCGGCGGGCGCTTGTGGGTACAAGCAGCGGAAACAGGGCCCCCCGTCATGCAGAATGCTCATTACGGCGCCCGAACCGGCCAGGGCGCCGCCGTATATCCAGGGTATTTTATATTTGTGGCAGGCCTCGTTCAGCAGATAACGCGCCTCGTAATTGTCCGTACCGTCCAGAACTATGTCAGCGCCGCGTATCAGGTTCTCCACATTAGAGGAATTGACATCCGCTGTGAACGCCTCGATCTCAATTTCTGAATTTATCCGGGAGAGCCTGGCTTTGGCGGCTGCAGCCTTTGCCATATGTTCCCGCGCGTCATCCTCGTCGAACAGGCTCTGGCGCTGCAGATTGCTGAGTTTAATATAATCCCTGTCGATAAGCCGCAGCGAGCCCACCCCGGAACGCGCCAGCCGGTCGGAAATTACGCTGCCCAACGCGCCCAGCCCGATAACGGCGACCCGCGACGCCAGCAGTTTCCGCTGACCCGCTTCATCTACGCCGGCAAAAGCCATCTGCCGGGAATAACGCTGCAAATGATCCATAAAATCCGTCCCTTTCAATGCATTGATGCGATATTCGCGGCGGCTTCCAGACAGAGCTCTATGTCCGTCTCGGTATTCATGCAGCCGGCGCTCACCCGGATCGTGCCCCCGGTTTCCAACGTACCTAGAGTACGGTGAGCATCCGGCGCGCAGTGCAGCCCGTAGCGTACCGCTATGCCGAAGCCCTGATCCATAATCATCGACGCCTCCACGGTATCCACACCGTGAATCGTAAAAGAAACCACCCCGCTGCGGCCGGGGCAGGCAGGCGGGCCGTAGAGCCGGATACCCGGTATTCCCGCAAGGCCGTCTATCAGCCGGTTTGCCAGTTTCGCCTCATGTTCGAGGATGGCCCGGGGCGTTAAGTCGGATATATATCTTATTCCCGCCGCCAAACCGGCTAAACCGGGCACATTCGGCGTTCCGCTCTCGTAGCGGTCCGGAAGCACGTCCGGCTGCTCCAGCATATGGGACAGGCTGCCTGTCCCGCCCTCCCTCATCGGTCGGGGGGCGGCGTTTATTCCGATATACAGCCCGCCGGTACCCTGGGGACCAAGCAGCCCCTTATGGCCCGGAAAAGCCAGAAGGTCAATATTCATGCCTTGAATATCCACAGGACGCGTACCTGCGGACTGGGCGGCGTCAACCAGCAGCAGCACGCTGCGTTCGCGGCAGATCGCGCCGATTTCCGCGATTGGGTTTACCGTACCGGTGGTATTAGCTACGTGCGTGACGGCCACAAGGCGGGTATCCGCGCTGATCGCGGCGCAGACCTGCGCAGGGTCAAGGCCGTTCACCGGATCCGCCGGCAGCTTCGTGACGCGGACCCCCAATCGGCGCAGCGCCTCAAGCGGGCGCGCGACCGAATTGTGTTCGAGCGAGCTTGTAATCACATGTCCGCCGGGCGCAAGCAGGCCGTGAATGGCCAGATTAAGCGCGTCGGTAGCGTTAAGCGTAAAAACTAAACGCTCGGCGTCAGGCGCGTTGAAAAACCGTGCGGTCAGCATACGCGTCTCACGGAGTATCCGGCCGGCGGCCATCGACAGCCCGTGGCCGGAACGCCCCGGATTGCCTGCGCATTCCCGCGCCGCGCGGTCGGCTGCGGTGTAAACGGATTCGGGCTTTGGCCATGAGGTAGCAGCGTTGTCTAAATATATCATTGTGCATCCCTCTCTGTCGGTTATGTAAACGGGTTGGGTGTTGACTTTAACCGCAGAAGGGTTTTGTATTCGGGTCAGGAGGATTTTTCATTCCTACCCGCATGATTTCCCCGGTCTCCTTGCGTTTCCAGACCATCCGCTGGTTGATAGGCAGATCCATTCTGACGGCGCCCGGTCTGGGGCAGAAGACGGCGCAGCAGCCGGCGAACCAGCATTCCTCAGGATACAGCAGAATCGGGGGCTTTCCGGGTTCGGGATTGGGCTGCAGGCAATCGGTGCGGCAGAAATCCACGCATTTATTGCAGCCGTTGCATACCTCCGGATTGAATACGACGCCCGTGTTGGGATACGACGGATTCGGATACATCTTTGCTTCCGTGTAAGCTTTTTTATTCTCTTTATTCTCCATATCACTTAACTCCTTTCATTTAACAAACAATTCTATAGCGCACTATAGGCTTCGTAGTTCTCTTTATAGGTTGGCGCATAGGGCTCCTGGAGCCAATAATCAAGCGGAACCTCGCCGGATACCGGCTTGCCGCCGATTTCCTTAAACGTGATATACTTATCCCACTCCTTTGGATCCGCTTCAGGATAATCCAGCCTGTTAAACATAAACCATGGCTCCGAACATTTTCTGGCCAATGACGCCCTGAAAACCATCTCGGACAGGGTATATTGGAATCCGGCTTCCACAGTCCGCGCAAGTTCATGGGGATTTCTGGCATAAAGTTCACTGCCTTCACTTTCCTTGATGTTCTTCAGAACCTCGAGGCCCACCTCCAATACTTCATCGGTTTTGTAATCCCCGCAATACTCCTGCATGACCCGCGCCAGGCCCTGCTTGTATTCCTTCCAGCCGATTCCGTCCTCCCGGGTCGCCGGCTCATAAACCCGCTCCTTGATCGTATTGATCTGTTTTCTGTCAACAGCGGGCTGCCCGATTGTCTTCGCGTATTCCGCCGCGTTTCTGCCCGCGTACCGTCCCGTCGTAACCGCGCCGGACCCGTGCTGGCATCCAACCAAAAAACCGGCGGCATACAGTCCGTCAAGAGTAGTCTTCATTTTCCAATCCACGATCAGATTCATTGCGGCAGGAGGATTTTCCCTCAGCTGGGGCGGCCTCATCGTTGCACAGTTCCACCATAAGGAATCTTCATATGCCTCCGGGATAAGCACCGGAACCTGCATCATGTCTTTTTCCGGATCGAACCCATACTTGTTGGCCATGCTGTAAACCGAGTAATAGGTCCTTCCCTCATTGCCTACCATCAGTCCCCATAACGCCCTGCGCTCGTGGGGATCCATGCCCGGAAAGTCGATATAGAACGGAAGCTTTAATTCACCGTTTCTAATCCTTTCAACGACATCAGGTTCAACATGTCCTTCAATAGAGCTTACACGTGGAATATCGCGATTCAAATTCTCGATAAGGTTGCCTTGTCTATCAGCCATCCGGATATGCGTTCCGTTGGAATCGACCAAACGGGCCCCCCACCATGTATTGCAAATATTGCCGGGACCGTACGCCTGATAGCCAAAGGGCCCCAGGGACAGGCCGATATCGTTTGCCTCAAAGTTGGCAACCTCAGCGCCCGCTTGATAGGCCATGGCGTTGGCATCGCCCTGGCAGTTCGGATCAAGAAACCGATTCGTGGCTCCGTTCATTTCGTAAAATTGATTCCACAGACCCTGTGTCGGACCGGTGGATATGACCACGGATTTTGCCTTGAAAATATAGAACTCGCCGGTTCTCATGCTTATAGCCGCAACGCCGACTACCTTATTTCCCTGCCTGCCGTCTTCCGTAAGCAGTCCTACGCCCATCACGTAATCATAGGAGTCCGCTCCGGACCGGTCAACCTCCGCTTTGGTAACGATCTTGATCATTGCGCCGCCCCGCAGGCGTACGTTTGTTTTCGCTTCATAGTTGTAGGCGTACAGGATTTTGGTCTTTTCATCCCGGAACGGCGCCCCTTTAAACTCGTCGTTGACATCCCTGAAAGGAATCCCCCACTTTTCATAATCCAGGAGAGCATCCCAGCCTTCCATGGCGTCAATATAACGCGCATGCCCCATAGAAAACTTACCGCCAGCCACAGGGTCCTTGCTGTAGAATTCTACCACTTCCTCGGGAGTAACCGTGGAATCCGGGCTGGTATACACACCCATCCAGTGGTCGATTCCTGTTCCGGCGGAACCGCTTTTTTTGATGGGCCCTTTATCCAGGATTGCAACCGAAACCCCTTTCTTCCTTGCTTGAATTGCCGCGTGGCATCCTGCCAGCCCGCCGCCGACAATGACGACATCGTATTCGTATACATTTTCTTTTCCGTAATTTACCGGATACCCCCAATCCATTGGCTTGATGTAATTTTGATCACGCATTACGAACCTCCTGCTTTAATATTGATAAAAAGTGTCAATGGCTTATCCTTGTGCCGTTTTGGCGGCAGACGGTTTTTTCACCGCGAAAAAAATCATTAAAATGATCAGCATCGCCGCATAGACGATTGCACCGAATTGAAATTGGAATCTCAAGCTCGTGATACCCGCCGCGCCCATAACAGCGGCATAGAAGTATCCGGAAACAAATCCGCCGGTGTTCATGCCGGCAAAAAGCCAGCACAAAGCCAGCGGCGTCTTGCTGGGGACCGTGAGCTGTCCGATAATCATGTATGAACTCGCAAAGCAGAGACACATGCCGATCCCTAAGAGTGTTTCGGCAATGATGAACATCGGGACATTTGAAGCGGTCATAAGCAGAACCTGGGAAACTGCATAACATAAAAGCCCGAGGCTGACAGTCTGTCTGCCGATTTTTTTGAATATGGGAGAGAATACAGCCCCGCCTGCCATTCCGCCAAGTGTTGCAAAAGTAAGGACTGTTCCAGCAATTCCGGCGTCGATGTTCATTTCCGCAAGTACAAAGGAAATATTTGTCATTGAGGGATAGAACATCATGGTTACAGCGAAGCTTATGATAGTCCAGAAAATTATTGCGCCGACAGGATATTTTGCCGCGCCTGTTTCTGTCGTCGCTGTCTCCTCTGAAACCTCCAGCCTTTTCTGAGGTTCGGGCAACCACAGGGCGCAGACAACTAACGTGACGACCACGAAAAGATTGACTAAAAAGCTGTAGTTCCATGCGATCATCGCCAGAAATCCGCCGCACAGCATAAATACCATACCGGTGACGTTCCGGATAATTTGGTTGATTCCCGTTACGGTGGTAGTCTTTTCCTCAGGGACAAGATTGAAGATCAAAGCATTATTAAGAGGGCCGTTCATGCCGATCCCGATTCCGAAGAAAACCCTGGTTACCAATATAAGAGTAAAGCTACTCGTTACAAAAAACGGAAGCAACCCGGAGATGATGATGAGCAGTATGGAAATCAGGACTAATGTCCGGTATTTTATATACTTTCCGGCAAGGACTCCTCCGAGGATGTTGCCAGGGATAGATGTAAGAGCCGGGATGGTGGCTATCAGCAATATCGATGTAAAGGGAACCTCCGGGAACGCCGCTGAAATAGCCTGTAAGGCAGGAGTCTCCCCTCCTATGCCGCCGCTCATAAAGCAGTACGTATAAATGGCAAATAACGTTAAGGCCATACTGGTTTGCTTCGTTGAACTCATTAGACTTTTCCTCTCTTTCAATAAAATAATTTTCAGTACCGTCAATTACATCGCGTTGTGTTTCTCGTAGTTCTCTTTATAGTCCGGCGCAAATGCCCCCTTGAGCCAATACGCAAGCGGAACCTCGCCGGCTACAGGCTTACCGTCGATTTCCTTAAACGTAATATACTTATCCCATTCCTTCGGATCCGCGTCAGGATAATCCAGCCGGTTAAACATAAACCACGGCTCCGAACACTTTCTGGCCAATGACGCGCTGAAAATCATCTCAGACAGGGTATATTGGAATCCGGCTTCCACAGTCCGCGCAAGTTCATGGGGGTTTCTGGCATAAAGCTCATCGCCTTCGCTCTCCTTGATGTTCTTCAGGACTTCGAGGCCCGCTTTCAATACTTCATCGGTTTTGTAATCCCCGCAATACTCCTGCATGACCCGCGCCAGGCCCTGCTTGTATTCCTTCCAGCCGATTCCGTCCTCCCGTGTTACCGGCTCATAAACCTGTTCCTTGATCGTATCGATCTGTTTTCTGTCAACAGCGGACTGCTCGATTGTTTTCGCGTATTCCGCCGCGTTTCTGCCCGCGTACCGGCCCGTCGTAGCCGCGCCGGCCCCAAAATTATTTCCAGTCAAATATCCGGCGACATACAATCCGTCAAGCGTCGTCTTCAGGTTCCAGTCAAAGATCGGAACCATTCCGACAGGCGGTGTATCCCGCAGTTGGGGCGGTCTCATCATAGAACAGTTCCACCATAAGCAATCTTCATATGCCTCCGGGGGAAGCACCGGAACCTGCATCATGTCTTTTTCCGGATCGAACCCATACTTGTTGGCCATACTGTAAACCGAGTAATAGGTCCTTCCTTCATTGCCCAGCATCAGTCCCCATAACGCCCTGCGCTCGAACGGATCCATGCCCGGAAAGTCGATATAGAACGGAAGTTTTAATTCACCGCTTCTAATTTTTTCAACGATATGATTGACATGTCCCTGAACAGAACCTACAGCCGGAACGTTGCTATGCGTATCATCGAGAATTTTGTCTCCTCCGTCAGCCATCTGTTTTTCCGGTGAGATCCACGCAATATTTCCCGATCCATCTTCGCCCGCAGGATCTCCATGGAAAGTCGTTTCGATGAGCGTTCCGTCGGCATCGACCAAACGAGCCCCGAACCATGTATTGCATATGTTGCCGGGACCGTACGCCTGATAACCAAAGGGTCCTAAGGACAGGCCGGTAGTGCTTGCCTCAAAGTTCGTAACCTCGGCGCCGGCTTTATAAGCCATGGCGTTCGAATCGCCGATAGAGTTCGGATCATGAAACCGATTCGTGGCTCCGTTCATTTCGTAAAATTGATTCCAGATACCCTGAGGCATGCCGGTGCATATGACCACGGATTTTGCCTTGAAGATATAAAATTCGCCGGTTCTCAAGCTTAAACCCGCAACGCCGACCACCTTGTTTCCCTGCTTGCCTCCTTCCGTAAGCAGGCCTACGCCCATCACGTAATCATAGGAGTCCGCGCCGGACCGGTCAAGCTCGGCTTTGGTAACGATCTTGATCATCGCGCCGCCCCGGAGGCGTACGACAGTTTTCGCGTCATAGTTGTAAGCGTACAGGATTTTGGTCTCCTCATCCCGGAACGGCGCTCCTTTGAACTCGTCGTCAACATCCCTGAAAGGAATCCCCCACTTTTCATAATCCAGGAGGGCTTCGTAGCTTTCCATACACTCAATATAACGCATATGCCCGAAACAGTACTTCCCTCCGGACACAGGATCCTGCATGTATTCTCCCACCGCTTCCTCGGGAGTAACCTTGCTGGCCGGGCTGGTATGAACGCCGTGCCAGTGGTCGATCCCGGTTCCGGCGGATCCGCTTTTTTTGATCGGCCCTTTATCCAGTACCGCAACCGAAACGCCCTTCTTTCTTGCCTGAATTGCCGCATTGCATCCGGCGATCCCGCCGCCGACAATTACGACATCGTATTCGTATACATTTTCTTTCCCGTAATTTACCGGATAACCCCAATCCAATGGCTTGATGTAATTTTGATCGCGCATTCTAAACTCCTCCTGTTAAAATATTGATCGTATAACAATTAACAAGGTATGTTGGCTACAGTATAGTGCTTTTAACAAAGCCTGATAATCACATCAGAATGGGATTTTTTTGTTATCTTCATGTGATGGACAAAATAAAGGTGAGACAGTCATTATGCCGCCTCACCCTATAAATTCTTATTATAAAAAGCTGATTTAGAAAGATCATTTAAAACCGCATGATCAAACAGCGGCTACCGCGGCTTCAGCGGCAGATCCCGCATCAGACGTATAAATATCCGCGCCGATTTTATCGCAGAATTCTTGTGTAATCGGAGCGCCGCCAACCATAATCTTAAAGTTCTTTCTGTTGGAACATTCATTCAATGCAGCAACGATTTCTTTCATTGCGGGCATAGTAGTGGTCAGCAAAGAAGAAACGCCGACGATATTGACTTCAGGATCGGAAGCCGCTTCTACAAATTTTACTGCAGGTACATCAACACCAAGGTCAACTACTTCAAAGCCGGCAGATTCAATCATTAGAGTTACCAGGTTCTTGCCGATGTCGTGCAGGTCGCCAGATACGGTGCCCATAACCACCTTACCGCGGGAAATATTGCCCTCGCCGGTCAGATGAGGCGTCAGTATTTCAACACCCCTCTTCATAGCGCGGGCTGCTACCAGCATTTCAGCTATAAAAATTTCGTCGTTCTTGAACTTTTCGCCAACAACTGCCATGGCTTCAATCATTCCTTTGTTCAGTATGTCGATTGGCGCAACGCCTTCGTCGAGTACTTCCTGTACGAGACCTGCAGCCTGCTTTGTCTCGCCGTTTTCGATGGCATGAACCAGCTCCTGTAATTTTGACATAATAAAACCTCCTGTTAATTACTATATAGAATCTAAATGTGATAATATCATTTCGTCATCTGTATCAACGTGGTTCACAGAGAGAATTGCAAGCGAAAACAAGATGCATCGAGAAGCCGTTATTCAATCATCATGATTTTCCATATAAAATCCACACCATTCGTATAGTTGGACAGCATTTCGAGTTCTTCAGGCGACTTCTTGCCGTAATACTCGAAACGGATACGATTGGCCTCTTCCTGACACCATGTGACTTTCTGCTTCATGGCCTTCGGATCCGGGCCGACTACGATACCGTTTCCTAACGTAACATAACCGCCGATGGCGGCGTAGCGGTCATAGCAGTCTCTGACAGACTGTTTTACGAGTTCTTCCGGCGCATCATGCATAGCACAGGGGCCCTGAGAATCCCAGCCGCCTTCAATGCATAATACCGGACCGTACTTTTTACGAAATTCAATCAGTGATTTTGAATAATTACACGCGTTGACAACGTTTACACCCATTTCAACATATTCCTCAAACAGATACTGCGGATCACCACAGTTGTGAATGTTGAACGCCATATTATAAGAATGGGCTAAATCGCACAATTCCTGCATAAACGGACGGAACAGCTTACGATAGGTTTCCTTTGAGAGGAAGGGCCCTCTTGCATTGCTGGTATCTTCACAGATACTGATTTCGTCCGGCTTGATATACTTTGCCGCATAATGGATACATTCTTTCATATAGTCGGTATACGCGCGCAGGAATGCCAGAACTTCATCATCTTCTTCTATCAGAGACACAAGAGCATCTTCAAATCCAAGGGCATTTGCAAGCGTCAGGAGCAAGCCGTGCCCGCCGACATCGCACCGGATAAGCTTAGTGGGATCAATTATTTCTTTGTAATACTTCTCTTCAGCTTCCCAGTCGATTTCAGTAAGATCCGGAAATGTATATTTTCTCCAGTCAGAGATTTCTTTCCATGGCCTGCGGGAATGGACCGGCATATTGCCCATATAGGTGATGCCAAAGAAATCCTGAGTCAGACCGTCTTCAATTGGTTTTAATTCATACTTATTGAAGGGCAGCATATTTGTGTCTTCCCAAAAATCAGGAATCCACTGCGGCTTTCCGCCGTGAATTGCTATAATATAGTTCTCCCTCGGTGTTATCATTGACTTCTCCCCCTTTAATTTTTAT
>DATMXY010000111.1:0-2856 GCA_035561275.1 Anaerovoracaceae bacterium
CAGTATATGTATACTGTATTATTTTTTTTATAACGAGGCAATCAGTGTGCCTCGTGTTATAAAAATTTGTGTTGAGTTTAAAAAAACAGGAGGAAAACCATGAGAGAAGTAGTAATCGTAAGCGCAGTCAGAACGCCCATCGGAAGTTTCGGCGGAGCGCTGAAAGACCTTTCTGCCGTAGCGCTGGGAGCGATCACGGTCAAGGAAGCAATTAAGAGAGCGGGGATCGACCCGGCCTCCATCGACGAAGTCGTATTCGGCAACGTACTCCAGGGAGGCCTGGGGCAGAACGTGGCCAGGCAGGTCGCAATAAACGCAGGCATACCAAAAGAAGTGCCTGCTATCACCGTCAACAAGGTTTGCGGATCCGGTCTCAGAACAGTAGGTCTCGCCGCTCAGATCATCAAAGCCGGGGATGCCGACTGCATTCTTGCGGGCGGAACCGAGAGCATGAGCCAGTCGGGCTACATCATGCCTGCGGCAAGATGGGGCGCAAGAATGGGCTCCACAAAGCTGGTGGACATAATGATCAACGACGGACTGACAGACGCATTCAACAATTATCATATGGGTATCACCGCTGAAAATATCGTGGAACAGTGGGGATTGACAAGGGAAGAACTGGACCAGTTTTCCGCCGCTTCCCAGAATAAGGCGGAAGCCGCCATCAAAGCCGGAAAGTTCAAGGACGAGATCGTTCCCGTTGAGATTCCGCAAAGAAAAGGCGATCCGGTCGTCTTTGACACCGACGAATATCCCAAGTTCGGAGTGGACGCTGCAGGCCTGGCCAAGCTGAAGCCCGCTTTCAAGAACGACGGCGCCGTTACCGCGGCCAACGCATCCGGCATCAACGACGGCGCAGCCGCCCTGATCGTCATGTCAAAAGAAAAGGCTGACGCGCTTGGATTAAAATACTTATGCAAGGTTGCTTCTTATGCTTCCGCAGGCGTTGATCCTTCCATCATGGGGATCGGCCCCGTACCTGCGTCAAAGAGCGCACTGGAAAAAGCCGGTCTCTCCCTCAACGACATTGACCTCATTGAGGCAAACGAAGCCTTTGCGGCACAGTCTGTGGCAGTAGGCAAGGATCTGGGATTCGATCCCGAAAAGCTTAACGTTAACGGCGGAGCCATCGCGTTAGGCCATCCCATTGGAGCATCCGGAGCCAGAATCCTGGTCACTTTGATCCATGAGATGATCAAACGGGATTCCAAATACGGCCTTGCGACCCTTTGCATCGGCGGCGGACAGGGGACCTCTCTCATCGTGGAAAGATAAAAAATACAAGGCTGAATATTTTTGACGCCGAACCGGGTGATTTTCCCGCAACTAAAAGGGCTGTCTTCGGACAGCCTTTCATTTTTCGTATGCAGAAAATGAGGTATTAATAAATGATCGAAAAAATATTGGATGATCTTTACCGCATTCCGGTACCGCTGCCCGGAAATCCGCTCAAAGAACTCAATAGCTATTTTATCAGGGGAACCGACGGCGATTTGCTGATCGATCTTGGATTTCGGCAGCCTGAATGCCGAAAGGCGCTTGCCGTCGGACTTAAGGAACTCGGATCGGCGCCGGAAAGGCGGGATGTGCTGCTGACACATCTGCACTCTGATCATTCAGGACTTGCGAACGATTTCGTAGGGCCCGGGCGTAACATCTATATCAGCAATACCGATAAGCGTTATTTGGAACGAATACTGCGTGGTGAAACCGCCCAGGCGTTGCATGACCGTTATAAATCAGAGGGATTTCCCGAAGCGATGCTTTCAATGATTGAAAAAACAAGTCCGGCCAGGATATATTCGGCTCAGGGCATGGGTTCGAATGTCCGCGGATTGGACGACGGCGAGGTGATCCAGGCAGGAAGATATCATTTGCAAACGGTCCTCGTCCCGGGGCATACTCCCGGCTGCGCCATGTTTTGGCTTAAAAAACAAAAAACCATGTTTACCGGCGACCACGTGCTTTTCGATATTACGCCCAATATTACCGCATGGACCGGTATAGAAGATTCCCTTGGCAATTACTTGGACAGCCTCAGAAAATCGCAGGCATATCCGGTTGAAATGGCGCTTCCCGGGCACAGAAAGGGCGGGGATTATCATGAAAGAATCGAAAAACTGTTGACGCATCACGATCGCCGCATCGAAGAGGCTCTGAGGATCATAAAAGCGGCCCCCGGCCTCAACGCTTATGAGATCGCGTCCCGCATGAAATGGAAGATCCGCGCAAGCAACTGGGAAAGCTTCCCGGTATATCAGAAATGGTTTGCAGTGGGCGAATGCCTTTCTCACTTAGATTACCTTTGCAGGCGGGGGAAAATAAGCGGGGAGTTGATCAACGGCATTTATAGTTATTGTCCGGCTCAGGAATTCATATAAATCTTTCCCTCTATTTTTCAATGGCAGGCGGGGAGACGCTGTACAGGTGCTTCAGGCTGGACAGCACCACGTTGGTCTGGGTCCTTTTGATCTCCGGGATCGCCTTGATCCGGTTCATCAACGCTTCCAGGGTCGCGGTGTTTTTCGTGGTAATCCTCAGGATGTAATCATACTCCCCGGTCACATAATGGCATTCCAGGATCTCGCTTTCCCTGCCGACTATGTGTAAGAACTCCTCAGTGTCCCGGGGGTTTTCAAGGCTGATATTCATCAGCACGGTCAGTTCCTGCCCGAGAGCCTTGGAATCCAGAATTACAGTATACTTTTCTATGATGCCGGAGGCTTCCAGCTTTTTCAGCCTTTCGCTCACAGCCGAAAGAGAAAGGTTTACCTGCTTGCTCAGATCTGAGATGGAAACCCTTGAATTCTCCTGCAAAACTTCTAAAATTTTGGAATCAATCGTGTCCAAACT
>DATMXY010000112.1:0-12665 GCA_035561275.1 Anaerovoracaceae bacterium
GAATATCACTTTTCTGGTTGCCCTGGAAAGGGCCTAAGTTTTTAACACAAATCTGGTTTTGTTGATTTACAGGATCTTATCTGTTTTTTTAATACCCCTTTATTCGGAAAGGCGGGTCCTTTTGAAAATATTCGGGGACGCCGCAGTGAGAGCTTAAGCTGATGGATCAGGCGCTGACACTGACGTACTTTAAGTTCCACGCCGTAATTGTCATGGATATAACGGCTGAGAGCGGCGCCATCCCAAAAGGGCTTATTATAACCGTATACCTCCGGGCTTTGCTCCAGGATTTCAGAGAGCAGCCTCAGCTTTTCGCTGCTGAGTCTCGGCGGCCTGCCGGGATGGATCCCGTCGCGGAGAGCATGAGGACCCTTATCAAGTACATTCTTCGTCCAATGGTTTATTGTGGATGAGGATTCATTATAAAGGGCCGCCACTTCCTTTGGCGACAGTCCGCTGAGCACCAGAAGGGCAAGGTGAAGTCGATGGTAATATTTTGCCTCGGGAGAGTTTTCCAGCTCCTGCAGGATCGCGGCTATGACGGTCTCCTTGTTATTGACGATACGTTTTCTCATTTAATCACCCTCGCTTGCTGAAAATTTTCTGCTTAAGCGTTATCATAACACAATTATAATTTATGGCAAGTTAAAAATTATAAAGAGGTTCTAAACTCAAAAATTTTCTGCTTAAGCGTTATTATTCTGAAATTTATGACGCTTCTTATGGTATTTTGATGAATGGCGGCGTCAGCCACCGCTTATAAATCGGTGGATTATCGAACAAGGCGATTTGAAAAAGGAGGTGATGGAGTGCCGATTGAACGAATAAAAGTGATCAGGGAAGCGGAAAGCCAGGCGGATGAGATCAGAAGGCAGGCCAATCTCAAGGCAAAACAACTGGTTGACACGGCCAGGAAGGATGCCGCGGCGCTGCTTGCGGCTGCCCATACGGATGCGGATGCGGCGTACAAACGTATGCTCGCCGAAGCCGACCGGGAAGCGCAGGCGATATATGACCGCGTGATCCGGGAAACGGAGAAGGAATGCGAAGGGATTATAGCTGAGTCCGATAAGAATCTGGATCAAGGCGTTTCGATCATTATGGAAAGGTTGTGATCAAGTGGCTATCGTAGAAATGAAGAAAATTTCCGTTCTCGGACTTGCCTCCGTAAAAGACGGCCTGATGGAAGCGCTTATGGACCTGGGCGTTATGGAACTTAACCGTCAGGAATCAAAGCTGGCGGACGAAACATGGACGGCGCTTGTCACGAAAGACGGCAACGATGCCGGGGCTGCGCAAATCGACGATAAGATTTCAGAGGTTTCCCAGGCGCTGGAGATCATTTCCCGGTACGATACTGCCAAAAGCCCGCTCTTTAAGACAAGGAGACGGATCACGCCGGAGCATTTCCGGCAGGTCCTTACGCAGGAAGATGCCATCCGGGGCCGCGTGGAGCAGGTGCTTATCCTGAATCTTGAGCTGAATGAGCTGAGGTCTGAGGTAAATAAAATAATAGCCAATCAGCTCTCTTTGGAGCCGTGGCTGTCCTATACGGCGCCGCTGGAGCTGCAGGGTACAAAGTATGCTTCCGTGATAACGGGAACCCTGCCCCATACCGTGGAATTGGATCCCCTGAAGAGAGAAATCGACGAAAAAACCCGCTCCTATGAGATCCATTTTATTTCCGGCGATATCGAGCAGCATTACCTGTCCGTTATCTGCCTGAAAAAGGAACGGGAGAGGGTCCTGGAAACCTTGACGCGGCACGGTTTTAACAGGATGACCTTCAAGGATATGAGAGGAACCCCCGCGGAAAGCATGGCCGCTTTTGAAAGAGAGCTTGCGGATCTTGCAAAAAAGAGGACGCGGATCGAGAAGAAGATCGGCGAAGCGGTCCGGTGGAAATTCGCCCTGGAATGCCTCTATGACGATCTGCTCATGCAGAGGGACAAGGAGAAAATGAGAAGCAGGCTTTTAAAAACAAAGGAAACATTTTACATGGACGGCTGGCTTCCCTTAAAAAGTGTTGCGGTCGTGGAAAAGCTGCTTCTCGCCAAAGGCTGCTGGTATGAAATCGCCGACCCCGACGACGGGGATGAAGCGCCCACCCTGCTCAGAAACTCCGGGATGGCGGCTCCCTTTGAAGCGATTACCGGGCTGTACGGTATGCCTTCCGTTAAGGCCGTGGATCCCACTCCTTTCCTGGCTCCCTTCTACTGCCTGTTTTTCGGCATCATGCTGGGGGACGCGGGCTACGGGATCCTTATGACCGCCGCCGCCTTCCTGATTTTAAAGAAGTACCCGCTGGAAGGGATGACGTTCCGAATGATCAAAATGCTCTTCTACTGCGGGATATCCACGGTTTTCTGGGGCGCCATGTTCGGCAGCTGGTTTGGGAACCTGGTTCCCAGCGTCGCCAACGTCTTCTTTGAAAAAAAAGTTACCATAGCTCCCCTCTGGTTTGATCCTGTGGGGGATCCACTGAGACTGCTCTTTTTCTCTTTTATTCTCGGCGCGATCCATTTGATGGTGGCTCTGGGCCTCAAGGCCTGGATTCTAGTCAAAAATGGGAAAATCCTCGACGCCGTCTGCGATACCGGATTCTGGTATGCCATTTTTATTGGTATCGCCCTCCTCATCGTACCCGAAACCTTCGAAATCGGCAAATGGGTCGCGGCTGTCGGCGCGGCGGGACTGTTGCTGACGGGGGGAAGAGCGAAAAAGAGCATTTTCGGAAAAATCTCCGGCGGATTCGGAGCGGTTTATGGCATTGTCAATTACTTTGCCGATATCCTGTCCTATTCCCGGCTTCTGGCACTGGGCCTGGCGTCCGGGGTCATTGCGCAGGTGATCAACACCATGGGTTCCCTGGCGGGAGGAGGGATCCTTGGAGGAATTCTTATGACTGCAGTAGGCGTCTTCGGCCACTCCTTCAACCTGGCCATCAACGCGCTGGGCTCCTTCGTCCATTCCTGCAGGCTGCAGTATGTTGAATTCTTTGGAAAGTTTTTCGGAAAAGAAGGAATCGCCTTCGACCCATTTGACAAAAAAACAAAATATGTTTTGATTCGACGATAAAAATCAGCAAATCGAAGATTTGCGATTTTTTAGCCTAAATTCTGTCAGCGGCACAACGTCCGCAAGCGGACTCCTGCGCAAGCGAAGCTTGCTACGCTGTCCGTTTTGCCAGCCAAGCAAGCTTGGGGCAAAAAGGCTGAGTGCCGGACAGAATGTTAAAAAGGAGGGAAATTAAATGGAAGTCATCAATCTGATACTGGATGGAAAGGCGCTGGCGATCTTCGGCGCCGCCCTTGCCACTTTAATGCCGGGCATAGGAAGCGCCCGGGGTATGGGAATGGTAGGAGAAGCGGCGGCGGGAGTGCTGGCGGAGGATTCGAGAAAATTCGGCCAGTGCCTGATCCTTCAGGCGATTCCGTCAACCCAGGGCATCTACGGACTCCTTATCGCATTTCTCATTATGATGAAAATCGGGATGGTGGGAGAAAACGGCATGTATGAAGTGAGCATTCTGGAAGGACTGCACCTCTTTGGCGCAGCTCTCCCGGTGGCCATCGTGGGTATTTTTGCGGGCATAATACAGGCGCGGGTGGCAACGGCGGGCGTCATGGTCGTCGCCAAGAAACCCCAGGAGCTTGCCAAGGTACTGATCCTGGCTGCAATGATCGAAACCTACATCGTGCTTGCGCTGCTTGTTTCATTCCTGATGCTGAACGGCATCTCCATCACGGCGGCATATTGAGGATGTGAAAAAATGAGCATAGAGAATATGATCGCGGATATTTTAGGCGAAGCCACGGAAAGCTCCCGCCAGACCACGGAAAGAGCCGAAGCGGAGGCTGCGGGAATCATGGAACAGGCCAAAAGAAGGGCAAGGGAACTTGCTGAAAATACTTTGAAAAAGGGCGAGGCCGCCACCGCAATGCTGAAGGACAGAAAAATTTCCATTGCGGAGCTGGAGGCCCGGAAACTGCGTCTCGGAGCCAGGCAGAAAGCGGTGGCAAAATGCTTTGACGCCGTTCTGAAAAAGCTGGAAAACATGGAAGAGGCGGAGTACGTCGACTTTCTCGGAAAAAAGATCAGCAAAGCGGCAAGAGACGGCGACGTAGTATTGCTGAATGAAAAGGACATGGGGACGGTGGGCCGCCGGGCGGTTGACCTGGCCAACACGCTGATGGGCGGTGAAAAGGTAAGCCTCGGCGAAGAAACCGTTTCCGCCAGGGGCGGTTTTGTCCTGCAGGCCGGGGCCGTGGAAATCAACTCCACCCTGGAGGCCATGATCGCCTCCGTGAAGGAAGACGTCATACCCGAGGTCGCGGCGGTATTGTTTAAATAGAGCGGCACCGCAAGGTTTCGGACGACGGCGTCAAATCGAACGAGTCGATTTGAAAGGAGGATCGCGGTTGAGCAGGAAAAGAGACTTTATATTTGCTTCCGCCCGGGTGCGGAGCGTGGAAAAATATCTTCTTACCCAGGAGCAAATCGAGAAATTGCTGGGCGCCGGGACGCCCGCGGACGCCCTGAAGATCCTGTACGATCTGGAATACGGCGACGGGGGGGAGCAGGTGGCTCCGGAGCATTTTGAAAAGCTGCTGACGGAAGAGCACAACTGGGTATACGGTTTTATTTCGTCCATTGTCCCGGACGCCGGGGAATTCATCATGTTCCGGTATCCTTATGACTACCATAACCTGAAGGTGCTGTTAAAGGCGGAATTCAGGAAGGCGGACCCGAAGCCCATGCTTCTGGAGTTCGGCTCCATCGAAACGGATAAGCTGGAAACAATGGTCCGGGCGAGGGATTTTTCCTCCATGACGGAAATCATGAGGCGCGCGGTCGTGGATGGCATCGATGTTTTCTCAAGGACCGGCGATCCCCAGCGGATCGACCTGATCCTGGATAAGGCCTGCTTCGGCGATATGCTGGAGGCGGCCGGGAAAACGGAGAGCGGGGATTTCCTTCTGGACTATATCCGGCTTACAATAGACACCACCAACTTAAAGACCTTTGCCAGATTAAGAAAGATGGATAAATACCCGGACTTTTTCTCCAGGGCCTTCATCCCGGGCGGCACGCTTTCGGAAAAACTGTTTCTGGAAAGCTACGAGGAGTCATTGGAGCAGTTTTCCGAGTGGCTGCTTCCCTACGGTTTCCACGCGGTGGTTACCCAGGGCGGCGCCATGCTGAAGGAAACCGGCAAATTCACCCTGCTTGAAAAGCTCTGCGACGATAAGATCATCCAGTTTATCAGGTCTGCCAGATATGTGACCTTTGGAATAGAGCCGCCCGCCGCCTATCTGATCGCAAAGGAATATGAAATCAAGGCGGCAAGGATCATCATGGCCGGCAAGCTGGCGGGCCTTCCCAACGAAGTGATCAGAGAAAGGCTGAGGGAAACCTATGTATAAGATAGCTGTGATCGGCGGACGCGAAAGCATATTGGGCTTTAAGGCCATGGGACTGGAGGTCTTTCCCTGCCTTTCCCTGACAGAGGCGAGAAAAACCCTTCACAGGATCGCGGAAGAAGGGTACGCCGTCATTTATGTCACGGAAGGCTTTTGCCGGGATATGCCGGAGGACATTGACCGATACAGGGATACGTGTATCCCTGCCGTCATTCCCATCCCCGGCATGCACGGAAGCTTCGGAGTGGGCATAAATAAATTGAAAAGGCGCGCGGAACGGGCGGTTGGAGCGGACATCCTGTTCCGCACCTAACGTCCCTTTTAGGGACTCCGACTCGCTGCACTCGCTGCTGTCCGTTTTGCCTATCCAAGCAAGCTTGGGGCAAAAAGGCAACCACATTTGCAGCGCATAAGAAAGAATAAAATCAGACAAAGGCAGGTGAGATAAAAAGTGAAACAGGGAACAATCGTTAAGGTATCCGGCCCCCTGGTCGTCGCGGAAGGCATGCAGGACGCGAATATGTTCGACGTCGTCCGGGTGAGCGGGCAGGGGCTGATCGGCGAAATCCTTGAGATGCGCGGCGATACGGCTTCCATCCAGGTATACGAGGAAACAGCCGGCCTGGGCCCGGGAGAACCGGTCGTCACAACGGGCGAGCCCCTTTCCGTGGAGCTGGGACCCGGCCTGGTCGGGACCATGTACGACGGTATTCAAAGGCCGTTGGAGACCATAAGGGCCATGGTTGGGAGCAACATTACAAGGGGCATACAGGCCGACGCCCTGGACAGGACGAAAAAGTGGGCTTTTGTGTCTGCCGTCCGGGCAGGAGAGAAGGTGGAGGCGGGGGATGTCATCGGGACCGTGCAGGAAACGGTGATCGTGCTCCATAAGATCATGCTTCCTTACGGAGTTTCAGGCGTTGTGAAAGAAATCAGAAAAGGCGAGTTTACTGTGAGGGAGCCCGTTTGCGTCATTGAGAAGGAAAACGGTGAAACCGTTCCCGTCGCCATGATGCAGAAATGGCCCGTAAGGCGGGGAAGGCCGTACAAGGAAAAACTGTCCCCCATAATGCCGCTGCTGACGGGGCAGAGAGTCATCGATACCCTTTTCCCCATTGCAAAGGGTGGAGTTGGCGCCGTACCGGGGCCTTTCGGAAGCGGAAAGACCGTGGTACAGCACCAGCTTGCGAAGTGGGCCGAAGCGGACATCGTTGTCTATATCGGCTGCGGAGAGCGCGGGAACGAGATGACCGACGTGCTGATGGAGTTCCCGGAGCTGAAGGATCCGAAATCCGGGGAACCCCTGATGAAGCGTACCGTCCTCATCGCCAACACCTCCGACATGCCCGTGGCGGGCCGTGAAGCTTCCATTTACACGGGAATCACCATCGCCGAGTATTTCCGGGATATGGGCTACTCCGTGGCCCTCATGGCCGATTCCACGTCGAGATGGGCGGAAGCCCTCAGGGAAATGTCCGGCCGTTTGGAGGAAATGCCCGGCGACGAAGGGTATCCGGCCTATCTCTCGTCCCGCCTTGCCCAGTTCTATGAACGGGCAGGGAGGGTGATCTCTCTGGGCAGGGAAGGCAGGGAAGGAACCCTTTCCGCCATCGGAGCGGTATCTCCGCCCGGTGGAGATATTTCGGAACCCGTATCCCAGGCTACCCTTCGCATCGTAAAGGTATTCTGGGGCCTGGATTCGGCTCTTGCCTACCGGCGCCACTTCCCGGCCGTCAACTGGCTGACCAGCTATTCCCTGTATTCGGATAAGCTGGACAAATGGTTTGCGGAGCATGTCCAGCGCGACTTTCCGGCCATGCGGGCCGAAACGCTGAAGCTGCTCCAGGAAGAGGCGGAGCTCAATGAAATCGTGCAGCTGGTCGGCGTGGACGCCCTTTCGGCTCATGACAGGATCAAGCTGGAAGCCTGCAAATCCATCCGGGAGGACTATCTCCATCAAAACGCGTTCCACGATGTGGATACTTATACCTCTAAGGAGAAGCAGTATATGCTGCTGAAGCTGATCCTCGCCTATTATCATTCCAGTGCCGACGCTTCCGACAAGGGCGCGGATTTCGGCGCGCTGGCGTCCCTTCCCGTCAGGGAGGCCATCGGGAGATTCAAATATGTCGCGGAAAGCGACGCCGCCCGGGCTTTCGCCGACATTGAGAAGGAACTGGCGGACAGCATTCACGCGCTGATCCATACCGACGGAGAAGAGGGAGGTGGAACGGAATGATCAGGGAATACAGGACAATATCTGAAATAGCGGGCCCGCTCATGCTTGTAAAGAATGTGGAGAACGTAAAATATGACGAGTTGGGCGAAATCGAGCTGCCCAACGGAGAAACGAGAAAGTGCAAAGTGCTCGAAATCAACGGAAGTAACGCCCTGGTGCAGCTGTTCGAAAGCTCCGCGGGCATCAACCTCGCGGAAAGCAAGGTCCGTTTTCTTGGGAAAGGGATCGATCTCGCGGTGTCCATGGACCTGCTGGGCCGCGTATTTGACGGATTGGGAAGGCCCATTGACGGCGGTCCTCCCATCATTGCGGACAAAAGGCTGGATATCAACGGCATACCCATGAATCCGGCGGCCCGGGACTATCCGGCTGAATTCATCCAGACGGGCATATCGGCCATTGATGGGCTGAACACCCTGGTCAGGGGACAGAAGCTCCCGATCTTCTCGGGTTCCGGCCTTCCCCATCCCGAACTGGCGGCCCAGATCGCCCGGCAGTCCAAGGTATTGGGCGCAGACAGCAAATTCGCCGTGGTATTCGCGGCCATCGGCATTACTTTTGAAGAGGCGGACTTCTTTATCTCCGACTTCAGGCAGACCGGCGCCATCGACAGGACGGTTCTCTTTATGAACCTCGCCGACGATCCCGCCATCGAACGCATTTCCACGCCCCGTATGGCACTTACCGCCGCAGAGTATCTGGCCTTTGAAAAAAATATGCATGTGCTGGTCATTCTGACGGATATCACCAACTACGCGGAAGCGCTCAGGGAGGTATCCGCCGCCCGGAAGGAAGTGCCGGGAAGACGCGGCTATCCGGGTTACCTGTATACGGACCTGGCGACCCTTTATGAACGGGCCGGAAGAAAGCGCGGCTTTGAAGGCTCCATTACGATGATCCCGATCCTGACCATGCCGGAGGACGATAAAACCCATCCCATTCCCGACCTTACGGGTTATATCACGGAAGGCCAGATCATCCTTTCTAGAGAGCTCAACCGAAAGGGGATCATGCCGCCCATCGACGTGCTCCCGTCCCTTTCCCGGCTGAAGGATAAGGGGATCGGCAAGGGTAAAACCAGGGAAGACCATTCCGATACCATGAACCAGCTCTTTGCATTTTATGCCGCGGGCAAGGAATGCAAGGAACTGATGGCAATCCTGGGAGAGGCCGCCCTGTCGGAGACCGACAAGCTTTATGCGAAGTTTGCGGACGCCTTCGAGGGCAATTACGTATCCCAGGGCTATGATACGAACAGGACCATCGGCGATACCCTGAAGCTGGGCTGGCAGTTGCTTACCATCATGCCCAGAAGCGAGATGAAGCGCATCCGCGGCGAATATCTGAACAAATATCTCGGATATGAAAGCATAAACTCAGAACTCTATTGAACGGCAGCGTCAACGGCGTCAGTCCCCGCTTAATCGGCGGGGACCGGCTGGTCTGAACGGAAAGGGACGGCGGAAATGGCAAGATTAAACGTAAATCCCACCAGGATGGTGCTCACCTCGCTGAAAAAAAGGCTGAGGGTCGCGACTCACGGTCATAAGCTCCTGAAGGATAAGCGGGACGAACTGATGAAGCGTTTCCTGGAGCTGGCCAGGGAGAACAGGGCTTTGCGGGAGACTGTGGAACAACAATTGATGGAGGTGCACAGCAGCTTTACCATAGCCAGTGCCGTCATGTCCTCGCAGATGATGGAGCAGGCCTTGATGTACCCCAAGCAGCATGTAACCGTCGAGGTGGGATATAAAAACGTCATGAGCGTAAACGTTCCGGTATTTATGTTCACGACGGATACTCATGACGACTCCAATATTTATCCTTACGGTTTCGCGTCCACTTCGGGGGAGCTGGACGCCGCCATCGCGAAGCTGGCGGAAGTCTTTCCCGGCATGCTGAGGCTGGCGGCCATGGAAAAAGAAGCAAGCCTTCTCTCCTATGAAATCGAAAAATGCCGCAGAAGGGTAAACGCCCTGGAATACGTCATCATTCCAAGACTTCAGGAAACCATCCGGTACATCGTGATGAAGCTTGACGAAAACGAGCGGGGAAGCCAGATCAGGCTGATGAAGGTCAAGGATATGATGCTCCGTAAAGCGATTCAGGAAAGGATCATGATGGACGAGGAGATGCTTGCGGAGGCTGCTGCTTTTTCAGGAAAAATCCTAAAAAGGCTCCGAGGATCGGCACGCAAAACAGAAATATGACCGCTGCCGTCAGCCCGAACACATCTCCGATCCGGCCTGCCGCAACGACGAATATTCCGCCCAATCCGCCGGCAAATCCGATGACCAGGCCTGCGGCCAGCGCTTTGTTATTCGGGATGGTTTCCTGCGCGGCAACGGTAGTTGCCGAGAAGCTTGCCATGAGCGTCGCACCGGCCAAAGCCAGGAAGACTGTGCTCAGCAGACCGGTTGTCAACAAGAAAGCAATGAAAAGAGGAGGCGTCAGCAGAAGAGAAACGATGATCACCAGCCTGACTCCGTAGCGATCAGCCAGAAGGCCGCCGACGAGGCCGCCGATCACGCCTGACGCCAGCAAAATCGTGATAAGATGACTCGTCTGCATCGTGGTGAGATTTTTATAATGAAAATAAAGGGGCAGCAGCGCAATCAGTCCGGAAAAGGTCAGTGATCGGACTGCAACGACGCCCACCAGGGCGGAAAGCTCTTTTGCCGAAGTCTTCAGGGAGCTCATCACAACGCCCAGCGTCGGGGGAATATTTTCTGATTCAGATTCCTTCGGCGCATAAAGGAACAATAATATTGTGACGATGATCCCCGGTATGCAGGTGATAACTGTCGCCTGTAATCCGTAGGTCTGGAATAGAGGGATCAGCAGGAGTGGCCCCAATGCGGTACCAATGCTTCCACAGGCAAGAAAACCGGATTGCAGCACCGATTTATGGTCCCCGCTCAGAACATTGACCATTGAGGAGGCCTGGGGGTGGAAAACCGCCGTGCCGAGGCCGGCCAGCGCGGCAAGCACTACCAGCAGTATGTAGTTATTGACAATACCTGTAAGGCTTAACAGGATCGACATCCATAACGTGCCGAGGTACGTCAGCCGGCGATTCCCCGTACGGTCCATGAAATAGCCCAGGAATGGCTGGGTAAACGAAGCTGTGATCGTAAAAGCCGATACGACTATGGCCGCTTTGGTTGCCGTAAATCCGTCATAGAGTACGACCAGAAACGGCAGCAATTGGGGGACATAGTTGCTGTACAGGTCATTCAGCAGATGTGCAAGGGATATGACGCCTATTTTTGAATATTGAATTTTAGTGTTGCTGTCCATTAAAGCTCCCAAAATCTGCCGGCAGCCTTTCATTTTTGAATCGGTTCGCCTGGCTTTTCTGTTTTATTCTCTTTCCGCCAGCGAGATGTACTTCATATGCGGCTGTACGCACTTGTACGCGGGCCGCATGATCTTGCCGCCCGCCACCAACTCTTCGATCCTGTGGGCGCACCAGCCGGAAAGCCTTGCGCAGGCGAAGATGGGAGTGGCGATATCGATGGGGATATTCAGAGCGTTGTACACAAAGCCCGAATACAGGTCCACATTAGCCGGCATCGGCTTTTTCGTTCCCTTGACTTCCATGAACAGATACGGCGCACGGTTTTCAATAAAATCGTAGAGCATGAAATCATCCACGAGCTTCTTGTCCTCGGCAAGCTTTTTGGCCATCTTCTTCAGCAAGATCGCCCTGGGGTCGGAGATGGTGTATACCGCGTGACCAAGGCCGTAAATCAGCCCGGAGCCGTCGTTGGCTTCGCCGTGCAGGATCTTAAGCAGATATTTTTCAACTTCTTTGAAGTTGGTGATGTCCTTTACGTTTTCCTTGATATCCGCCATCATTTCCAGAACTTCTATATTGGCGCCGCCGTGCAGGGGGCCTTTCAGGGAGCCGACCGCCGCGGCGATGGTGGAATAGGTATCGGTCGCAGTGGACGATACCACGTGGGTCGTGAAGGAGGAATTGTTCCCTCCGCCGTGTTCCGCGTGCAGAATCATGGAAAGGTCCAAAAGCTTCGCCTCCAGGTCGGTGTATTCGCCGGTGGGACGCATCAGCCTGAGGATATTTTCTGCTGTGGAGAGCTCCGGGTCGGGATAATGGATATGAAGGCTCTGATTGTCGTAATAGGACCGTTTCGCCTGGTACCCGTACGCGATCAGGGACGGAAAATATCCGATCAGGTTTATGGATTGACGCAGTACATTGTCTACGGATGTATCATCAGGATCTTCATCATAGGAATAGAGAGCAAGCACACTTCTTGCCAGCTTGTTCATAACACTTTTGCTTGGCGCTGTGAGGATCATGTCCCTGGCAAACCCCAAGGGCAGTTCTCTTTTCATTCCGACTACCCTTTTGAATTCATCGAGCTGCTTCCGGGTGGGAAGCTGTCCGAAAAGAAGCAGGTAGCTTGTTTCCTCATAGCCGAAACGGTTGTCCGCAAGGCAGCTGTTTACAATTTCTTCAACATCAATACCGCGGTAGAAAAGCTTTCCGTCGATGGGAACCTTTTCATTTTTTTCATTCACATCATAACCCTGGACGTCGCCGATCTTAGTCAGACCCACGACGACACCCGCGCCGTTGGCGTCGCGAAGCCCGCGCTTCACATCGTATTTCCCATATAGAGACCCGTCTATGGAATTGCTGTCCATCAAATGTTCTGACATTGTCTGCAGGAAGGTTTTTTCAAGTTGGTGATTCATCGCAATCTCATCCGGATTGGTAACCAGTACGGTTTCGTTGTAATTATTCTTTTTTAAACTATTCTTGTCTCTCATCGGAAACACCTCCCGTCAAATAACATCTGACGCCTTGTTTGAGCCATGCGTAAGCCGGACGTCACAATGCACTCTGTAATTGTATTGAATTTTCAGTAAAATGAAAAGTGACACTGCATACCAATTACAGCATCACCAAAAAGTAACACAAAATATTAGCACTTAGAACAACCGGTCACAGGCGGACTTGGATGTGACTTTAC
>DATMXY010000113.1:0-2750 GCA_035561275.1 Anaerovoracaceae bacterium
AGAGAGAGGCCGCGGATCCGCAGACATTTTTAAATAATATTGAGGAGTTTACTTATGAATGTGAACAGGCCGGACTGGCTTAAGATAAAATACGCAGGCAGCGGGCAAAGCGGCAGATTTGAAGAGATTGCGGAAATGATCAAAAGCCTGCAGCTTCATACCGTCTGTGAAGAGGCAAACTGTCCCAACGCCCTGGAGTGCTTTTCCAAGCAGACGGCGACCTTCATGATCCTGGGCAACGTATGTTCCAGAAACTGCCGGTTCTGCAATGTGACAGGAGGGAAACCGCTCCCTGTGGATCCCCAGGAGCCCGCAAATGTCGCGGAAGCAGCGCGGAAATTGGGTCTGAAATATGTGGTGGTAACTTCCGTGACCAGGGACGACCTGCCGGACGGCGGGGCCTCCCAGTTTGCGAAGGTAATCCATGCGCTGAAGGAGATATCGGATGATATCGCCGTGGAGGTCCTGACGCCTGATTTTCAGGGCGATATCGACGCGCTTTCCGCGGTTGTGAACGCGAAACCAAAGGTGATCAACCATAACGTCGAGACGATTGAAAGGCTTTATCCCCTGGTCCGGCCCGAGGCGAATTATAAACGGTCGCTGGAATTCATCAGCAGGGTAAAGAAGCTCGATCCGGATATTTTTTCGAAGTCGGGATTTATGGTGGGATTGGGCGAGACGAAGGACGAGGTGGAGAAACTGCTCCGGGACTTATGTGAGCACGGCTGCGACATCGTGACCATCGGACAGTACCTGCAGCCGACGGCGCAGCATTACCCCGTTCAGGAATACGTCCATCCCGACGTTTTCAGGATGTATAAAGAGATGGGCCTTGAAATGGGATTCCGGTTCATCGCGTCGGCGCCCTTTGTCAGAAGTTCCTATCAGGCAGGCGAAGCCTTTGCCTGACGGTATGGCGGGTATGCGCCTGCCGCATACGGTATCTGTTTGGATAATTGGTACATATTTGCAGATATCTCTGCGCACCTGATCAGGATTTTATATAAAAGTAACAACGAATTCATCAAAACGACTTGCCATATTTTTGACGTGTGTTAAAATATTTTTGTCAGGACAAAAATACCTGACACGTTATTTTTGGTGATCATGCAATTGTTTGCAGTAGAAATCTACAAGGCAAAGATTTGTGATTTCTTTGCATAAGTTCGCCAACAATTTGCTTTGAACGGAAGAATTTCAATCCGGCTAAAGCCGGGAAATTCCCGTATGGCACCTACCGGACATTTGCTCCGCAAATGTGGTTGCCTTTTTGCCCCAAGCTTGCTTGGCTGGCAAAACGGACAGCAGCGAGCGAAGCGAGTCGGAGTCCCTGAAAGGGACGGTAGGTGCGGAAAATTGAGCGAGCTAGTATAGGAGGGAAAATTATGACGAAATTAAAGGGTGCCGTCCTCATCGGCCAGTCCGGCGGCCCGACTTCGGTAATCAACGCCAGCGCGCTGGGCTGTATCGAGGCTGCTTTAAAATCAGAAATCGTCACGAAAGTATATGGCGCCGCCCACGGAATCAAGGGCGTGCTCCTTGACAATCTTTACGATATGAATCAGGAGGATCCTGCAGAGCTTACGCTCATGAGGTATACCCCTTCTTCCGTACTTGGGACCTGCAGATATAAGCTGAAGGATTTTACCGTCGATGATACGGATTACAGGCGCATCCTTGAAATATTCAAGAAATACGACATCCGCTATTTCTTTTATAACGGCGGGAACGACTCCATGGACACCTGCAACAAGATCAGCCGGTTCATGGCGCAGAACGGTTACGAATGCAGGGTGATGGGCATCCCCAAGACCATTGACAACGACCTGGCCCGCACGGACCATTGTCCAGGCTACGGCAGCGCCGCAAAATACATCGCAACATCCTGCATGGAAGTGTACCGGGACGCCAAGGTATACGGCGCCGGTTCCGTTACCGTGCTTGAGATCATGGGAAGAAACGCCGGCTGGCTTACCGCCGCGTCCGCTATCGCCACCTGGAAAGGCATGGGGCCGGATCTGATCTACCTGCCGGAAGTCCCCTTCAGCCTGGATGCCTTTATCGCAGATATCACAAGAGTCTATGAGGAAAAAGGCGACGTTATGGTCGCCGTATCCGAAGGCATCATGGACAAGGACGGAAACTATATTCTGGAGACCCTCTCCGCAGACGAAAAATCAAAAGACTCGTTCGGCCACGTCCAGATGGGCGGCCTGGCTGCAAACCTGGCGAATTATGCAAATTCTAAAATCAAGGCGAAGGTCAGAGGGATCGAATTCGGCATCATCCAGCGCTGCGCCGCGCATATCGCTTCGGAGACCGACGTGAACGAGGCTTATATGGCCGGTGAAGCGGCCTTCAAGGCTGCGGAAGCGGGCGAGACCGATAAAATGGTGGCCTTCGAAAGAGGCGCCGGCCCGGAATATACCTGCGGGACAGTTCTCGTGGACCTTGGCGATGTGGCGAACTTTGAGAAAAAGGTGCCCCGTGAATGGATCAACGAAGCCGGAAACGGACTGCTCCAGCCCTTTATCGATTATGCGCTGCCTCTGATCCAGGGGGAGAGCAAGGTCCCGATGGAGGATGGGGTTCCGCGGTTCGCAAACCTGAAGAAAATCCGCGCAAAATAGTATATATTTGAAATGGAATTCTACTTTCAAATACAAACTATTTCAAAATTAAAATATGTAAAAAGTGGCTTGTTTGAGCCACTTTTTCTCTTTCATATCCGTTGAAGGCATATACTA
>DATMXY010000114.1:0-3362 GCA_035561275.1 Anaerovoracaceae bacterium
GATCAGCATTATTTGATCAGTATTTTCAGGACTGCGTCCTCCTTATCATCAATCTGCGCAAGCCTTACTAATCCTCTATTTCCGCCAATATATGCGGGAACATGGCGACGCTCCGCTTCAGGATCCCCTGCATGTACGCGATAAGAATGCCGTAATTCGTCATTGGTACGCGCTGGTCTTCCGCGCATTTCCGGCGGTATGTCATCTCCCTTTCGTTGACCATGCAACCTCCGCAATGGACGATGAGCTTATATTCCGACAGGTCGTCGGGAAACTCCGTGCCCGAAGTAAATTTAAAATTGAACTGCTTCTGGGTGTAGTTTCTGATCCAGCGGGGAAGCTTCACCGTGCCGATATCGTCGCATTGCCTGTGGTGGGTGCAGCCCTCCGAAATGAGTATGGAGTCCCCATCCCGCAGGGACTCCAGGGCTCTTGCCCCCTTTACGGCAGACTCCAGGCCTCCCTTGTATCTTGCGAAAAGAATAGAAAACGAAGTAAGAAAAATATCGTTGGGCGTGTCCGCCGACACCTTTGCGAACACCTGGCTGTCCGTGACGACGAGCTTCGGCTTTTTGCCGAGATGTTCCAGGGTCTCCCGCAGTTCAAATTCCTTCACCACGATTGCGGCGGCGTCGGCCTCCAGGATATCGCGAATGGTCTGCTGCTGGGGCAGGATCAGACGCCCCTTGGGCGCCGCCTTGTCGATGGGAGTGACCAGCACGACAAAATCCGACGGCTCAATGAGGTCCCCCACGATTCTCAGCTTGGGCTCCTCCGTAACGGCCAGCTCCGCGATCCTCTCCTTCAGCTTATTGATATTATATCCGGTTTTTGCACTGACATGGATTTCGTTTTCATGCCCCGCCGCCGTGCCGGCATGGGCCGCGCTTTCTTTTTCCGGCACTTCCTGTTCCGCTGGTTCCTGTTCCGCCGATGGGGCCAGGTCCGATTTATTGTAAGCAACGATATAGTTGATCTGTTTCTCTTTGAATATGGCGATTAAATCATCATCCACCTCTGCTTTCCCGAAGACGGAATCGATGATCAGCACGGCGACGTCGGTTTTATTCAGCACCTGCCGGGCCTTCCGTACGCGTAGTTCCCCCAGGGGCCCTTCGTCGTCGATGCCGGGCGTATCGATGATCATCACCGGGCCGAGAGGAAGCAGCTCCATGGCTTTATAGACAGGGTCGGTGGTAGTGCCTTTTATGTCGGAAACGACGGCCAGATCCTGCCCCGTTACGGCGTTGACAACGCTGGATTTACCGGCGTTTCTCCTGCCGAAAAACCCGATGTGGACGCGGTTTGCTGACGGTGTTTCATTCAATCCCATAGTTCCACAATCCTTTCCTCATTGACGGATACCCTGCCGCCAATGGCCAGCTTTTCAAAGTGTCCGCTGCGCTTTGACAGTTCCACCTCAATGACTCCGCCCGGCTGGCAGACGTCGAAACGGTATTCGCCGTCCTGCAGGCCGTAGGCACATGTGACGGCTGTCGCCGCGCTGCCTGATGCACAGCTGTTTTCATAGACCAGAGATCCTGTTTCATGCACATAGACTACGGGGCGTATGAACATAGACGCCCTGTCAAAAAACATGATACCTGCCGCCTCTGCGCCAAGCTTACCAACGGCGTAATCGACAGCCGCTTTGACAAACGCTTCGTCAATCCCGGAAAGGCTGTCTGATCCGGGCATATCCGCTATAAAATGGACGATCCCTTCAAAGGCGACGGCTTTCGCTGTTCGCCCGTTTACCGTAATATTGTTAATGGAAAGTGGCAGGGTCATTTCAGCCTTTGCGGCGTTATGATCAGTATCGACCCGGACGTCCAGGGGCTTGTCACTCCCGCTGATCTCTGTCGAAACGACGGCGGCTCCCCGGATACCCGCCCTAAGGGCATGGTAATATCCCGTGCACCGCAGCGCGTTGCCGCAGAACTCGCCCCCCATCATCTCCAGGCGGGTCGCTCCACCATGCCTTGGCGGCGCCAGAAACCCCACCTGTTCACCGTGCAGCTCCGGTATATTGAGGAGCTTGCCTGCAATCTCCGCATAAGCGGCCTTTTCCACCGGCGTTGTAACGATCAGCGTGATATTGCCCGCCGGATTGAGAACCGCCACGTTAAGCTTCATAGATTACCTCCAGGTTCGTATTTACTCTGAAAATATATTATCAGATTGTCCAATTTTAATCCATAGATTTGGAAATTGATGAAGGCCAGTTGGCATAGCTACAGCAGCGCTTCCAGCTGCTTTTTTGTTTTTATATCCAACACCCCTCCTGTGAGCGCGTTCACGATAAATCTTTCTATTTCGTCTGTTTTCAGTTCCTTCCTGATGGCAATCAATACATTCAGGATGTCGAGCAGAACGGATAAACGTCGTCAAAAAATAATGACCGGTTTTGAAGGAGAAGAAATGCCTGATACCTGAGATTGTCGTCATTTAAGGCCAGCCATTCCACAAGCTGCGGGATGTCGCCCGTGTCCAGCTTTTTTGACGCATCCTCTAAATCGCTTTTGTCAATTGACATCATGCTCTCTGCCGTGATCACTTCGATCCCTCCGATCTTTCTTTTCAGATATCATTTTCATCCAGAAATTTTTCAAACTTCTTTTCCGAAAAAATTTCGTTCGTTACAAAATTCCCGTTGTAAAAAAAGCTGTATGTTGTAAATGGAGCGGGAGCATTCTGCGCCTGACCCGTCGATTCGATTTTGTAAAGCTTAATTACCGCCCCCCGCCGCTCTGCTATCCCATTTACAATTTTTGCGTATTTATCGGTAAACGGGCATTGGTCCGAATAATAAAGCACCATTCCCTTTTCTTCGATTTTCCCTTGTTTCGCACAGTCCCTGAATTGAGGGACTGGCGCGGAATCCGCAAAGGGAAGGTAGAGAAGCTCGTAATATGGATCTGCGGTGTCGGCAGTCATAAATCCTTTATATTTCAGGTAACCGGGGTCTGACAGAAATGGTATCTTTTTTACCGAGGAGAGCGTCGTAAGGCCGCGCTTTCCTTTCGCCTTTGCGTCCGCAACGCATTGTTCCAGAAGCTGGTTGGCATACCCCTGCCCTTTGAATTGTCCTGATACCCAAAAGCAATTGATATGCATATAACCGTCCGCGATGATGGGGCACCACGCTTTTTCCGCAGGGATGTACTCAATAAACACCTTGCCCCGCACGTCCAGCTTCCGGAACGTAAGTCCATCCTGGAAGCGTTCCGCCAGCCACGCTTTTTTTAACGCCACGCAGGTTTCCCCTTTTTTATCCGATATGGCACAGCAGATATGCTCCCGCTCAATGTTCTCCTGGCCGACCGTGATCATTTCCATTACTCCGCCTCCTGTTAATAAAT
>DATMXY010000115.1:0-9688 GCA_035561275.1 Anaerovoracaceae bacterium
ATTTTACAAGCTGGCTGTTGAAAAGGATAGGTTAAGATGCAATGAACGCCACAAGAGATTTTATCATAAAAAACGCCCGCGAGCTTTTTCTGGAAAAGGGGTATGGATCGGTCACGGTACAGGATATCTGTACCGCCTGCGGCATTACAAAAACGACGTTTTATTATCATCTCAAGTCCAAGGAAGAGATCATTTTAAATATCTATGACTCCATTACCAAAAGCCTTTCCGAGTACATGATTGAAATTTTATCCGTGGATCACTATTGGGAGCAGCTCATGATCTTGTTTGAATCCCTCGCCAAGGAATCGGTCAGATATGGGATCGACCTGCAAAAGCAGCTATTCATCTCAAATTTGAAAGACGACCGTGGGAGCTATGATTTTCGCGAGGATCTTACGCGCATTGCCGTGAAGCTGATCGAAAGGGCGCAGGAGGCGGGGCAGATCAGAAACCAGAGCCCGGCCGAAGCATTATACCGCACTTCCGCATATGCCTTTCTGGGCTATCATCTGACCTGGTGCATGAAGGGAGATCAATTCAAGGCCTTTGAACAGATCCGCCAGGCCATGGAGCAAATTTATGATGTGGCGCCGGAATTAAGGACGGATCCGCAGCAGCCGTGATGAACAAGAGGCTTTTTTGATTGCCGTCTGCCGTCCAGGGAAGATTAAGGTGCTGCAACGCTTTATGGCTTTGCAGCACCTGTGTATTACGGCAAGGGTCAGCAAAGCGCGTCCATGCCGCCGTCAAGGCGGATACCGGAGCCCATGATGTGAGAGGAAACCTCCGACGCCAGATACAGAGCCAGATTTGCCACTTCCTCAGGCCTGCAGTAACGGTGGTCCAGATACTGAGCGGAAAAGAGCTGTTCGCATTCTTGATGCGTCTTGGCGTCACCGAAGGCGCTTTTTTCGATTCTGTGGATCATAGGGGTTTCAACGCCGCCCGGGCAGATGTAGTTACAATGAATGCCGTGGGGACCAAGCTCCAGTGCGACGCTCTTTGCCAGACCGGCGACAGCATGTTTGGAGGAACAATAAGCGCTCATGCCGGCGGCGGTAGTGTAGCTGCCGTTGGAAGCGATGGTGATGATTGCGCCGCTTTCCTGTTTCAGCATCTGCTGCGCGGCGTACTTCATGCAGTGCATCGGAGCAAAGACGTTTACGTTATACACCTGCATATAGTCTTCAATCGTATTGTCCTGGATCAACTTATAAGAGCCTTCAAAACCCGAATTGATCACCATAACGTCAACAGAGCCAAAGTGGGCGGCAGCGCCCTCGACAAAGCTCTTGATATCTTCTTCCCTGGTAACGTCTACAAGGAAAGTCTTCAGTTTTTCAGGAGTGATCTCCAGAGTGGGAACAAAAGAATCCAGCTTTTCCTGCTTGGTGGAGGAGATCGCCAGCTTGCAGCCTTCAGCCGCGAAAGCCCGGGTCAGGGCCTGGCCAATACCGCCGGTAGCACCGGTAATAAGAACAACTTTGTCTTTCAATTTGTAATCCATAATGAACCTCCTTTTTTATAACTTAATTTATTTCATTTCGGCTTTTGTAAGTTTTTTTACAGGAGCCTTGGCAATAGAGATGAGAATGAATACCATGCCAACCAGAGCGGCGGCGCCGAAGAATTTCCAGCCCGAGGCCATTCCGCCCTCGCCGGCGAGGAATTGCGCCATGATCGGGGCATAGAGCGCCTGGCCGCAGTAGACGGCGGTCATCAATACGGCGGAAATTGCCGCGAAATCCTTCATGCCGAAGATGGACTGCCCCATGAGACCGGGAATGCTGGCGTTAAGCGGATAGGCCATCGCACCGAAGAGAACCGAAAGCACCAGCAGCATTGTGACGGGATTGCCGCCCCAGAGGACCATACTAGCCATGCAGAGCGCGAAGGCAATACAGACAACAATAGCAAATACGGATGGGCTGATCTTCGCGGTTACCTTACCGACAACGAGCAGGACAAGGCCGGAGGCAATGAGATACAGTGCGTCCCAGTTGGAGGCCTGGGTGCTGGTGAGACCGTTCATCTGCCACCATGCGGGAGCGTATGACATGAACGCGGCGCCGGCTGCGCAAATGCACAGCAGAGCGATTGAGAGCAGCCAGAAGGACGGAGATCTGAGAGCTGTCTTCTTGTCGACGCCGGCGATGCTGCCGGCTCCGACTGCGGCGGCCTGCTCAAGCTCCTCTGCCTTTTCCCATCCGAGAGGCTTTTGGCCCATCTTCTTCGGGTCCTTTATGAGGAAGAGGATCGCGGAAAGGCCGATTGCGAGGGTGAGGACCGATATGACGCGGTAGCTGTCCTTGTAGTCCATGTACTGAAACAGCTGGCCGGCCAGGAAGACCCATATGGCGGCGCCGAAGCCCGCGCCGGAGAATACGATGCCGGTGATCTGTCCACGCTTCTCAATGAACCAGTCGGCGATGACGGTAGAGCAGACGGCGTGGGTGCCGAAGGTGATGGCGAAAGACGCAAGGAAGCCGGCGATATACATGCAGATCAAGCTGGTCAGGTTTGCGCCGGGAGTCGCAAAGCAGTAAAAATTGACATGCAGCGCGCAGGCTATAACGGAGATCAGCATTGTTGCCTTCGTACTGTACTTAGCCATCGATTTGACGGCAACCAGGCTGAGTATGACGTTGCCTATCGTATTGACCGTGCCGATGTAGCCGCAGATACCGAGAGGCCAGCCGCTGTATTCTGAGAGGGAGGTGATAAAAACACCGAGCGTCGTACAGACGCCGAGGTTGACGAATATGACGAGGAAAGCGCCTACCGCGGCCTTATAGCCATAAAAATTCTTATCTTTCATAATATGATTCCTCCTTTTCAAATCCACCTGTTCGATTTCGACCTTATTGCAGCGCCATTGCAGCGTAGAAGCCCCCGCGGATGGCATTTCCGGCCTTGCCGGGCTTCACGCAGTCGCCTATGATTGTGGTCTTTGCGGGGTATTTCGTTTCGATAGCCTCGGCAAGCTTCAAGTCCATTGCCTGGCCGAAGGCCGCTATGACCACGTCAGCCGGAATTACACTTATGCCTTCCGCAGTTTCGACCTCTACGCCCTCGGCATTGACGCCGACGACCTTGGTATTGACGAGTTGTCCGACGTCGTATTGATTCAGCAGGCGGTTGATGCTGATAGAGTTGATCGGCATTACATCGGAGCAGATCTGCGGCCGCATCTCAACGATGGTGAATTTGTGCCCGCCCTTCGCGGCATACTCGATGGCCGTGTCGCAGGCGGACAGGCCGCCGCCGCATATGACGACGTTCCTGCCTTCCGGCATGCCGTTTTCGTGAACATCGATAACGCCGACGACCTTTTTATCGTTCATACCGGGGATGGGCGGGAGGAGAGGCTTTGAGCCGGTGGCGACGAAGATGGCGTCCGCCGAACTGATGAGCGAATCGGCCGCCGTAACCTCGGTGTTCAGCACGACCTTGACGCCGAGCTTCTCAAGCTGCACGCCGTACCATTGAATGAGGTCCCGTATCCTCTGCTTGAAATCGCCGGAAGCGATGGTGAGGAAGGTGCCGCCAATATGACTGTCCTTCTCATAGAGAGTCACGCTGCAGCCACGCTCCGCCGCACAGCGGGCCGCTTCCAGTCCGCCGGGACCGGCGCCGATGACAATTACGTTTGTGGGTTTTGTGACAGGCTTGACTTCCATGTAAGTCTCAAAGCCGGCGGAAGGATTCACGGTGCAGGAAAGCTGGGTCAGCCGCCCGAAGATACGGCCGATACATTCCTCGTTGCAGATGATGCAGGGGCGTACGTCCTCACGGCGGCCTTCCTTCAGCTTGTTGGCAAACTGCGGATCGGCGATGGACTGACGTCCGAACTGGACGATATCGGCGTTGCCGCTTTTCAGAAGAGCGGCGGCGCTCTCCATGCTGTGGTTGCCGGTGTTGATGATGGGCTTGGTCAGATGCTTGCGGGCTTCCTCGCAGACATACGTCATGCATGCCTCGCCGGTATAGCGGGTCGGGAAGATATAATCCATGGTTTCATAGCAGCCGGAATCGATATCGAAGGCATCGATGCCGCACTTGTCCAGAACGTGGAGTATTTTCATGGACTCCTCGATGGTGCGTCCGCCCGGAAAGCCGTGATCCAGAGAGATCCTGTAGGTGACCGGGAACCGGGGGCCAACCACGCCGCGGATGGCGTCCACCGTTTCCATAGTGAAGCGGCAGCGGTTCTCAAAGGACCCGCCGTATTTGTCGGTGCGGCGGTTCCAGATCTCGGACATGAACTGGTCCATCAGGTAGCCCGCGTGGGCATGGATCTCTATGCCGTCAAAGCCCATACGCACGGCGTTGAGCGCAGCAACCTTCCATGTTACCATCATTTTCTCTATTTCTTCTGTGGTAAGGGCGCGGCAGATCATCTCCGGGTTATAAAAGGACGCGTTCTCTGAGGCCGAGATGGGAACACGCTCGCCAATCTGGGGCATGCCGTTGCGCCCGGTGCCGCAGCTGAGCTGGGCAAAAATTTTCGCGCCCCAGCGATGAACGCGCTCGGTCAGAACCGTACCGTTGGGGATCGACTTGTCGCTGGAAAAATCCAGCGTCCTGCCGCCTTGCGCGGTTACGGCGTCTATAAAGTAAGCGCCTGTATGAATGAGACCTATGCCCCCCCGGGCACGCTCCTCATAATAGCGCAGGCCGGACTCGGTTTCAATCTGCTCGTTCAGAAGCGGGGTAAATGTGCCCATAGGAGCCATGCTTATCCTGTTGCGCAAGCGCACGCCGTTGATCTGTGCGGGCTGCCAAAGTATACTGTAATCGTTTTCCATAAATTCTCTCCTTCTGATAATCTTACTGGTAAGCTTATTTTCCACGCTTCTCAGACGCAGGTCCAGCCGCCGTCGCAGGTGCAGATAGATCCTGTTACATAAGAGGATTCGTCCGCAGCAAGATAGATGACTGTGCTGTCCAACTCGCCGTCGACACCCGGACGCCCCATGGGAGTGTGGGAAGCAATAAAGCCGCCCATCGCTTTCATTGCCTCGGGATTGTTGGCTTCGGAGGCGAAGAAGCCGGGGCAGATGGCGTTGACATTCACACCCTTGGTTGCCCACTCCGCAGCCGCCTGACGTGTAAAGTTTATAACGGCCCCTTTGGCGGTGGCATAGTCAATGATCGGAAGCTCTCCGAGACCGCCTTTGCCGAGAATAGACGCAATATTGACGATGCGCCCATAGCCGGCGCTGACCATCTCACGGCCAAACTCGCGCGTGCAGTAGAATACGCCGTCGATATCGAGGGCAAGGGATGCGCGCCAGTCGTCGTCGGTATAGTCCGTGAGCGGACCTGGCCGACCCCCGCCGGCATTGTTTACAAGAATGTCGACTTTGCCGTACTCATGGAGCACAGTCTTTACCGCCTCTTTCACCTGGCTCGATTGCGTGACGTCCGTGGGTACAACGAGGCACTTAACGCCTTTTGCGCGGACTTCATCCGCGACTTCCTTCAGTTTCCACTCACGTCTTGCGAGTACCGCGATATCCGCGCCCTGGCCTGCCAAGGCAAGGGCAAACTGTCTTCCAAGGCCTGCAGACGCACCGGTTACTACAGCGACTCTTCCGTGTAAATCAAACATTTTTTAAACACCTCCTGATGGTTCTGTCACCACCCGACCGTACCGCCGGTATGATTTGTTTAAATTTTAACGTACTATGAAAAAATTAACCATGTTCAAAACGAGGATTAAAGCATCCACCCTTTTATAAAATTGCACATGACTTTCACAACCGTTTGGTATAGCGTCGTTTTCAGGCACTGTACGCTTTGTGCAAACCGGGCAAAATTATTCCTTTGTTTCCCCGTTTTCGCACATCGGGCGCCGTTGACAAGTAAGGCGCCAATAGTATAATTGAATATAGGATTGAGCCGGATTTTTCTCCTGAAGCGGCTTCAGGATTTATATTGGAGGGTTCTACTTCATTGCGAAAGGCGGCGTACCATGTCCAAGGTTGATTTAAACAATCTTCGTGCCATCTTGGTTGATGCGATCATGAAAAAGCAGTCAGTTCAGGCGATGTTTGACCGCGTTTATGACTGCATGGAACTTCCGCTCATAGCGTTCGACGTATCCTTCAGCGTTATTGCCTATGCTTTTACAAGGCCGTTCTATTATCTCCATTGGGAGAATATGGTCAGTCGCGGGCGGGCGTCCGAGGAGGTAATCGTCACAAACAGCTATCTGAACTATCAGGAAATGATGTACGCAAGGGGCAAGTCCCAGATCTTCGACTGGGGTACCTGCGAGGGTTATGCGCAAGCGGCCGGCCCCGTATTTCAGGATGGGCGTCTCATAGGCTATGTGGGAACTATGCTGGAGGCCGCGGATGCCGAAGATGTCCTCAAAGCAAATGATATGCTTTCCGGCGCCATATCGCTGCTCGTACTTGCCGACCACACGTCGGAGCTCGAAAACATGTCACGGGAGCGCCTGGCGGAGCATGTACTGCTTGGAAACGGCATGTCCCCCGAGTTTGCCGCGCAGTTCACAATGAAATACAATTCCCCCTATGTCTTTGCCATACTTTCAACCCGGGAATCCGGCGTTTCCACTCTGCAGTATGTCAGGAGCGTGCTATGTGTGAAAAGCAATTCCATCATAGGCTGCCTTAACGGTGAAAAGTATCTCTACATGCTCTATTACAACCTGGATTCCGCAAAGGATGTGCCCTCCATCCACAGCTCGCTGGAAAGCATAGCAGTGAAGCATTCGCTCTTGGGCGGGGTCTCTGATTATTTTTCAGACCCGCTCAGTATTTCCAGCCGGCGTATGCAGGCAATGCTTGCCATGTATGTCTGCGGGGAAGGCGCGCCCGGAGATCGGGTCTCCGTATTTCAGGAGCGCTACAGCGAAATAATCTGTTACTGTGCCATAGAGCGGTTCGGCTCCCCTGTTTGCCTGCTTCAGGCTGTTGAGGCGCTTGCGGAAGAGGACCGGAAAAGCGGCGGCAACTGCATGGAGACTTTGGAAGTGTATCTCAATAATTTTCGCCGTCATTCCGCCGCTGCGGCCAGGCTTGGGCTTCACAAAAATACGGTTCTCAACAGAATGCAGAAGATCAGGGAGGTGCTCGGACTGGATTTTGAAGACTGTGACAACGCAGACAGGCTGCTCGCCGGCATCGACATACACCGTATGTCCGGACGCGCCGACCTGTTCTCAAAAAAGGAGACGCCGTGATGTTCATTACCGACGTAAATGAGCTTAACGCTTTACTTTTGGATGCATTGACCGCCAGGCACACCATGCAGCAGATCATGGATGAAGTGCATGAGCGCGCCGGGATGCAGATCGTGATATTCGATCTGGACAGCCAGGTCTTAGTGCATGCATTGGGAGATACCAGAAGCAGGATATGGAACTTTGCCCGTGAAAAGGGCTATCTCCCGCATTCTTTCTTAGAACAGAACACAAAGATGGGAAGCAGGCTGACCGAGATTTTTGCAACCGGGAGCGCAGCTTTCTTTGAGGCCGGAGAGATTGATGAAGGCTGTCATATATTTCATCCTGTATATATTGATGGGAAACCGGAGGGCGTACTTGTCGTCGGGTTTGCCGACCGCAGGGTGAATGAACTCGCCGGAGCGCTTGCGGAGGCCCTTGCAAAGCTTTATAGCTATTTCACTCAATCGGATGCCGCCGGATCGGATTTTGACGGCGATTTCTTCGAAGTCAGTTTCACACGGGAGCTGCTGCTGCACGACGGCGACATGGCAAGAAATTTATTTGGCGAAATATATGGAAAGCATCCCAACGACGGTAAGGCGCAATTCTCGTCCGGCTATGCGATAGCGGTTATGTGCGGACTGGATGTGAACGGAGCGTCAGAAGAACTGGAGGCGGCGGAACGCGCGCTCCAGATGTTCCTTCCGCATTCGTTTCATCTGATATCAAACGGAAATATTATGGCGTTTCTATACGGACTCGGCAGCGATATGCTGCCCCGCCCCAACGACGGTCTTATAACTCAGCTCGAACGTTTTTCCAGCAAGTACCATCTTTACTGCGGTATTTCTTCGAGGTTCGACGATCTGTCTCAGCGCAGGGGCTATAAATTGCAGGCATTGCAGGCGCTGAAGCTGGGAAGGGACCGGAATCCGTCCGGCTATGTCTTCACCGCCGATTCAATGTATGCAGCCGTACTGATTTCCGGCGCCATCGTCCGGATCGGCAAGCAGATCCTGGAGCTTTCAGATATCAGAAAGCTGGCCGAATACGACGAAAAAATTCATACGGATTATCTCCACACGCTCGAACAATATCTTAAATATGGAAACAGGCTGTCGCCGGCAGCGGATTCGATGTTCATTGACCGAAGCACAATGAAGTACCGTCTGCAGAAGGTAAAGAGTATTATTGAAAAGGACATTGACCAGCCTTCTGTCGCAAAACAGCTCCGGCTCGGCGTCTCCGTATTCAGACTCTGCGAATCACGCAATGGAAGTTTGAAGTAAAGCGCTTCGTGAGGTCTTACGCTCAATTTTTCCTCTTCTTTCTTGTTTGCTGCCGGTATTGGCTTGGAGTAAGGCCTTCATGCTTGTAAAAAACCTTTGTAAAATAGGCGGCGTCAGAAAATTTCAAATCCATGGCAATCCGGAAAATCGGTATATTGGTATTGAGCAGTAAATCTTTCGCACGATTCATTTTCAGCGTCTGGATATACTGGGTAAACGTATATCCGATTTTACTTTTAAAATACCGGCTGAAATATTTCTCGCTGAAATGCACTTGCTTCGCGATACCCGATAATGTCAAATTATTCATGTAATTTGCTTCAATGATATTCAGACATTGATTGATAACTTCCTGGCTGAAAGGTGTTTCGGCTTTGTTCCTGGGCGCAAGCATTTGGTTGGATGAAATGATAGGAAGAATGCAGCCGCATAAGATATCAGGCGAAACAGGTTTTAGCAGGAAATCATAAACGTTATATTTGATTGCTTCCTGGGCATAGACAAATTCACTGTGTGCGGTAATAATGATCGTTTTTACGTTCGGATGAAATTTAATGATCTGCTTATGCGCTTCAAGCCCGCTTTTTTCGGGCATACGGATATCAATCAAAAGAATATCCGGCATGTGGATCCGGGCAAAACTGACAGCTTCTTCGCCATTTTTCGCAGAAACGGCTATGTTAATATTTGGAAAATTACTTTGAACGATTTTTTGAAGAGCGATCCTCTCTAATTCTTCATCTTCTGCAATTAACAATTTATACATCTTTGTATACCATCCTCTTTAAATTAAGCTAATTTACCGGAGGCACTTTAATTGTAACGCAATTTGATACGTAAGGTTCACTGGTAATCGTGATACCGTATTCAGGACCAAACATATGCTGAATTCTCACATGGGTATTCAGCAGACCCAATCCAAGCGTATTGTTCCTTACTTCACAATGGCTTTTAAACAGCTCCAGAATGTGATCGGGAAAGCCTACGCCGTTATCTATGACTGAAAAATAAATATTGGAATCCATTTCTTTTTTCCCCGCAATAATAATTCTCCCCCCTTCCTTTAAAAGTTCTACTCCGTGGACAACAGCATTCTCCACAATCGGCTGGAGTATCATGGATGGAATTCTGTATTCGGAAATATGGGAATCGATATTGATATTGAAAGAAATCCGATCTCCGAACCGGGTTTTCC